>NZ_JBNKPP010000256.1:0-7086 GCF_050295395.1 Agarivorans sp. | reverse complement strand
AATTATTGCCCTGTATTTTTCATTGGAAAAAATATCGACTTCAAATCAGCAGTTACAACGATATCAAGCTTTAAAGTTTCAGTTTAATAGCCAGTTAGTAGCGAAGGTCAATAGTTATCTCAATACTGGCAATGCCATTGCGCTAAGCGAAGCAGAGAGTCTGTTACAGGATTTGGTTGAACAAGCTCAACAGCAACAATTAACTAGCTTGTCGTCAATGTTGGTTTCACTACTGGAAGCGCTGCAACAGCGTTATTTAGCCTTAGGTAAATTAAGTGGTAACGAGCAAGCCCTACTACTCAATGCTGAAAGAGAAATGCTAGCGTGGGCTGATAGCACAGTAGATTATGGCCTAAAAGCGAGTGCTGGCGATGCTTATATTCGCCAAGGTAGCGAGCTGATGAATGGATTGATTCATTTGTCTATGCAGCGTAATCGCTATTTTGCTCATCCCAGCGAAGAGGCTCAAGCTGCTTACGACAACGCCTATAGTCAAATTCGTTCTAATATTGAACAGATTAACAGTTTGCCTTTGCTAGGAGTGATGAGTGAAGTAGAAATAGATGAATTTGCTTTGGGGGATCCAGAAGAAGCGGTTGATTTGGCCGAAGAACTGAAAAGTGAGTTATCCAGTTTAAGTCAGCGTTATCCGAGAGAGCTTAAATCGACGCATAGTTTGATTGAGCAACGTCTCGCGCTGCGAGAGGCTTTAAGCCAAGATATAGATAAGCTCACTCAACAAGTGGCCGAAGCCGAGCAAGGCGTGGTGAAAGACCGTGAACGAGTGATGACAAATGTACAATTTAGCTTGTATACAGTAGCGGGGCTGATCGTTTTATTAGCGATACTAATGCAGATTATTATGCAAACTACGGTGCTAAAACCGCTGCGAGAGTTGCGTAATAGTTTTGCTTTATTGGTGGAAAATGCCAGTATTCAGCAGTTAAAAGTACGCCGTAAGCATACCGAAATTGGTGAAATTGCTACTTTTTTTAATCAGCTGTTAGATAAACAAGAAGCGCATGACGCGCTAAGAAATCAGCAACTATCGGTGGTGTCTAGCTCTTTAGATTCGGTATCACAGCAGGTCAGAGAAATATATCAAACCTCAGAACAAACCGATCAGCAGGTGAGTGAATCACAAACGCTGATGGAGCAACTGGCCCATCTTACTCAGCAATTAAACCAAATTTCTTCTGATGTTGAACATAACGCTAACGCCACTCAAGAGGCGATGAATGAATCGCAGCAAAATGTTGAGCAAGTGATGAGTGCCAGTAAAAGAACCAGTGATGCGGTCGTTGAAGGAAGAAGCTCACTCGCCACCCTAGTTAAAGCTGTGGTTGATGTTAGCGCCATCTTAGATGTAATTCGCGGCATTGCCGAGCAAACTAACTTGCTGGCCTTGAATGCCGCTATTGAATCGGCTCGGGCTGGAGAGCATGGCAGAGGTTTTGCTGTGGTGGCAGATGAAGTGCGAACCTTATCGATGCGCACGCAAACGTCATTAGAAGAGATCACCACCATCTTGAATCAGTTAAAGCAATCCTCTAGTAGCTTGGAAAGCAACATCGGTGGCATCGAAGAGGCCAGCGAATACCAGCAGCAAATTTCCTCAAAATTAATGCAAACCACTCATTGGGTAAGAGAGCAAGCGCAAACCTCTGTTGCGGTAGCGCATCAAGCCAGTGAGTATATTCGCGAGCAAAGTCATCATGTGGGCAGTTTTAGTTCCAAAATGACCACAGTAAAAACCCAAGTGGAGTCGGCGCACCAATTAGCCAGAAACATTGAGGCGAATGTGCACCAGCAAGTGACGACCATAGTGAATGCTTTAAAACCTGCCTAAATCGATAAAGCTAAGGGCTATTTGCGATAGCATGTTATACTGCCGCTTTGGCTCGTTTAGAGCCTGTTTTACGCGGAAAGAGAGTGAAAATGCTAGAAATTGGACGCCTTAATCAATTAACAGTGATTGAATTGGCCGACTTAGGTGCTTACCTCGATGGAGGAGAGTGGGGAGATGTACTATTACCCACTAAAGAGCTACCTGAGCACTTGGCCGAAGGTGACGAGCTTACCGTCTTTGTTTATCGAGATAATGAGCAAAATCTATTAGCCACCCGGCAAACACCGAAGGTGCAAGTGGGTGAGTGTGCCAATTTGCTAGTCAAAGAAATCAATGATGTCGGTATTTTTCTTGATTGGGGATTAGATAAAGACTTATTCCTGCCTTTCAGCGAACAACAGCAGCCGATGGAAGTGGATCGCCACTACGTGGTTTATGTTTATTTAGATAATCAGCAGCGTATCACTGCTAGCAATAAATTAGATCGCTACATCGATAAAAACACCCACCATTATCAACGTGGCGACAAAGTTCAACTGTTGATTGCGGGTAGAACCGAGCTGGGCTACAAAGCCGTGGTTAATCATCAACATTGGGGCGTGTTGTATTACGATCAAGTATTTAAGCGGATCCGCGCGGGCTATAGTTGTGAGGGCTATATTCAAAAAGTGCGAGACGATCAAAAATTGGATGTTAGCTTAGAGCCGATAGGGATTAAAAAAGCCATTGATATTGGTGAGCAAATTTTAGCTAAGCTGGAACAAGAGCAGGGCTATTTGGCGCTTAGTGATAAAAGCTCCCCGCAGGCGATTGCTGCAATTTTTGGGGTAAGTAAGGCTACCTTCAAAAAAGCCATTGGTCGTTTATATAAAGAAGGCCTGATTACTATCAGTAAAACGGGGATAGTGCTTAACCGTAAAGACTAGCTTAAAAAAAGGGCCTAAAGCTTAAGCAATAGGCCCTTATTATTGGTTATAGATTAAATTGCTTCCGCTTCTTCTACCACTTCAACGAAATTGTATTCTGCGTTAACACCTGCTTCCAAGCTTACAGTAGCCTGTTGAGCCTGAGGATCGGCGATGCTAATCTCGTTATAAATTTCTGGATCATCATCAACAGCGCTGCAGCTAAAGGCAACTAGATAATCACCTGCGGGCAGGTAAGAGAAACTATAAACATAGTCGTTAGTTTCGCTATCTTGTTGCACCATTTTAGAGGCATAAGGTGCGACTACCTCTGCAGGCACATCGGTATCTATCTCAGGGTCAAACTCATCGCCTAATACTTCAGTTTCACCGATGGGGGCGTTATATAAATAAACCACATTGCCGGTATCTGCGGCACATTCACCGGCTGATAATAAGTTCGGGTCAACGGTGCCCGATAGGCTGCCCACAGCTGTGTTATCAATAATTGTCACACCGTGGGGTTTTAAATTAAAGCTAGTGCCATTGGCGGTGCTCACCAAGGATTTTCTTAGATTAAAATCAATGGTATAGGCTTGAGTCCCTTCACTGGTCACGGTAAAACTGCCCAGCCGTAATTTATTACTTGGCGTTTTCAGTGGTAGGGTGGCACTGCTTTCATCAACCACGTTACAAAACTCGGTACTGCCATTTTGGTTTTGAGGACACTGGTAAGTATTGATGATCAGTTCGCTGTATTCACCAATCGGGAGCTCAGCGTCACTTAGCACCAAGAGGCTGTCGCCATCTTGGTAATCAAGCAAGTTAATACTAATGGGGTCGCCGTTTTCATCTTCAATCAATAGCTCAATGTCTGCTTCATCGGGGCGCTGTAAGGTAATTGAGCTATAACTTACATTAACCTCTTGAGCGCTATCTACAGGCGCGTCGGCGATAGAAAAAGACACTTTAGCGGTATTTAAAGAAGGTGAGTCATCGCTTCCACAGGCGATTAATCCGGCGCTTAACGATGCTATCAGTGATACTTTTAAAATGTGATTCATTTTGGTCTCTTTTTTAAAATTAATAACTTGATGGGCTTCGTCTAGTTTGTATTTTGCGTATCACCTTAAGAATAGTATGTTTTTGGTGCTTACGAAGAGGGATTATAGCATAAGTGAGGCCTGTTCACCCTTTCTGTTGAGTGAAACAGGCATATTTTTGGATAAATTCGCTGCTTACAAGCTGTAACGCAGTTTTAATTTATCGGGATGGGGTGATAAATAAGCTTGTTGTGCTAAATATTGTTTAGGGTGCTCTCGTAAGTAGTGCTGAATTAAACTGATTGGCACCAACAGCGGAAGTATTCCTTCGCGGTACTGGTGAATACGCTCGCTTAACTCACTGCGTTGTTGTGAGCTTAAGTCTCGCTTGAAGTAACCTTGCAGATGCTGCAATACGTTGGTGTGGTTTTTACGGCTGCAGTTGTGGCGCAGTATCTCCATAAACGCCTTAATGTAATTGTCAAAACCTTGCTGGTCTTGAGGGCCTTTAATGTTGGCAACTAGCGGACCTAGCTTGCGGTATTTTTCAGGATGATGAGCCATTAACAGGTATTTATACTTGGCATGAAAGGCTTGCAAGGCAGCTACAGTGAGCCCTTGCTCCGCTAATACCTGCCATTGATGAAAAGCAAAAACTCGATTAACGAAATTTTCTCGCAATATTGGGTCGTTAAGTCGGCCATCTTCTTCAATGGGTAGTAGCGGATAGGCCTTTATTAATTCTGCGGTGAATAAACCTACGCCTTCTTTGGCGGCATTGTTGGTTGATGGTGAGTAAACGCTAACTCGCTCCATGCCGCAACTGGGAGATTTTGCACAAACAATGTAACCACTTAAATGGCCTAATTGAGGTAAGCGATGCTGGGTGTAGTCCAGCATTTTTTGGGTTACGTCAAAGCTGCCATCGCTGGCTTGCAGTGAGATAATGTCTTGTTGTTTAACTAAACGTATAGATTTACGTGGGCTGCCTAAGCCAATCGCCATTTCTGGACAGTTAGGTTCAAAATCAAAATACTCAGCGAGTTCTTGTCGACAAAAACGTGATTGCTTGTGTCCGCCGTCGTAGCGCACTTCTTGGCCCAATAGACAACTGCTGATACCCACTGCAATTTTTTCACTAGAAAATCGATTCATGGCTTGCTCCTTATTACTCACTCCTTTAATACGCGGTGAGTTAAGTGCTTAGATCAACCTTGGCGTATTTTTATTTTCAATCGCTGCTTCAATCTAATAGTTGATTGAGTTTGCTGGCTAGGCGATAAGCAGCTAAAGCCAGTTGTTGCTCTATGAGCGGGCGTTTATCTTGGAGATAAACATCCCCCAGCTGCTTCGACGAATAATGATAGGCCATGGGAACCAGTTGCCGAGTTTGCAAGAACCATTGGTGGTAGTCATGCCCCAGTTGTTGCTGGTTTAGCGGGTAATCACGCATCAGTTGCAGGGCATAACTTGGTAGCGGCTTGGCGGCTGTGTCTAATAGTTGGCTATCCCAAACTCGGTGCAGGTTGCTGGGTTTTCCGTACCACGTTACTTCGTGTTGATTACCGCCTCGGTCCTCAGCGTAGGCTACATGCAGCGGCTGATGGAGGTCGGCCAATAAGTGGACATAAAATTTAAGCGCTTGGCTACGGACTTTGTGGCTGAGTGAGTGATTAGCCAATTGGCCTTCAAAATAATAGAGCTGGCTAAGTACATCGCCTTTAGGGTTGCGCTTGGCGAAACTTAAGTTTTGCCCTTTAGCTAGGTTAATATAATGCCATGGCGCAGTGTATTGCCATGCAGGGTCTTTTCTTACTTGATCCGCCCAAGTGGCAATATCCACTAGGCTTTGTTGGCCAAGCAGAGTGTTGATTTGTTGTTTCGTTGATGCACTGAGTTGCTGTTCGGCGATGTAGGCAACTAATTGATGGCCTAGCACGCCAAAGGCCATGCTAGGAAGGCTAAAGAAGCACAAATAAAATAGTAGGGCTGAACGCAAAGCTTGTCCTCTACTACTGTTACAACAGGGCTAACAGATTTTCTGCTTTACTCTGATCGAGGCCTTTACCCGGTTCAAGCTTAAGGATGCTAACGGTTAAATCGTCAATCAGCATGGCGTAGCGTTGTGAACGTAGCCCACCAAAGTTACCAGTATCTTTCTCTAGACCTAAGGCCTTGCTAAAGCTGGCATCGCCGTCGGCTAACATCATGAGTTGCTCGGCTTGTTGTGTTTTACCCCAAGCATTCATCACAAAGGCGTCGTTCACTGCAACACAGGCAATAATATCAACGCCTTTAACTTTAAATTGCTCGGCTAAACGAACATAACCAGGTAGGTGGGCTTCAGAGCAAGTGGGGGTAAAAGCGCCGGGAACGGCAAATAACAGTACCTTTTTACCCGCAAATAATTCGTGGCTCAGGTGGGTTTTCATACCCTCTGGAGTTAACTCACTGAGTTGACCGTTGGGGATTTTTTGCCCTTGTTGAATCATCACTCACTCCTTTCTCGATTTGTCTGATATGCGTCATTGCTGTTAGTTGCAGCCTAGAGTTGATTGGGCACTTGTGCAAGCTATCACGGGTTATTTATTAGGCAGGCTGCTAATTGTTGTTGCAAGTCTTGTCTATCTAAGGCTTGAGCGCTGATTAGTTCAATACGATTGGTCTCACTTGGTGCTAACAGCTGTATGGTTCCTTCGCCGTTCACTTGATTGATCAGTAAACTATGCTGCTCAACTTGTAGCAAAGCCTTGCAGCGAAGCAGCTCTAGAGAGCTAATTAAGTCGACTAAGGCCTGCTGGTTGAAACGCTGGCTAGCTGGGAATGACCAGCCAAGAGTGCAGATGTTGGCATTAGGATCTAAGTGCGCAGTAGTGGTTTCTAGGCCGATAGTGAGCTGCTGCTTACTGATTGGTGAAAACGATATGCTGCGGCTTGGCTGCGTTACCGAAGTAATTAATTCATCTAGGGCTAAACCTCCGTGTTGGCTAAATAACAGCGGTTTATGGTTCAGCTTTAGTTGCTCCAAATACTGCCCTAAGGCTTGGCGATCCTTATCTTGGTATAGATCTGCCTTACTGGCGATAATTTTATCGGCAATGCGTAACTGTGCCGCAAAGTTTTCGTGCTCTCGGTAGCGCGGGTCTGCTAATCGTCGTGCATCTATCAAGGCTAGGCTGTTGGCGATGGTAATGCTGCCTAAGTCTGCTAACTCTTGTAAGCGCTTTTTTATTTGCAGAGGGTGACCCAAGCCGGTGGGCTCGATAAGTAAGCGTTGAGGTTTGGCTTG
>NZ_JBNKPP010000255.1:0-20335 GCF_050295395.1 Agarivorans sp. | reverse complement strand
ATAAAGACTAGGTACGGCTTAACCAATCCCTTGGTTAATCCTAGCGAATTAAAATAAGTGGCCGCGCTAGCTTAGGCGCAAGTGCGGCGCTCAAATTTACCTCAAAGGCTTATAAATAAGTATTCAATTAATCACAAAAATCTTTTTATTATCTGTCGTTTACATGCTATTAACATAAACAATAAAAACGCCCTTGGGCATTTGGGTTTGCTGACAAGAGAGAGTTTAAAGTAGCGGAAAGCTGGGAATGGAATAGAGCAAGAGACTCGGCGCATGGCTAAAAAGTGTTAACGCACCGAGTCGGCGATTAGGCTTAGTTGATGTTTTCGAGTACCAAGGCGAATTTTTCTGGAATGTAATTGCGCTCTTTTAGGTTGTAGACACTGTTTAAGGAACAATTGGCCTTCATGGCAAATACCGAAGGTGGGATGCCTTTTTTACGTAGGGCCTTCCAAAACTGTTTTCCATTAAGCGTGCTCATACATTTACCCTCAATGCTGGTTGTGTTGATATAAGGAGTAGCCTTAAGCCGCCCCTGTTAATGCGCGCTATTAAACGTGAGTTTTATGACAGCTTAATGACTACCGCTTGTTGTCTCCACTCTCGCTGTAGTGGCAATAATTGCTTGGTAAGCTACCGTCACTTGTTTAAGCGTGTGATTTGGAAATTTTTAGAGTAGCGTTTGTATTAATGCGGAGATTAATTTGGGCTCGCTCGTTTAGCCAACTAACAGGTGGCTAGGTAAGAAAGCATTGGTAATTTGGCTATTTCTATTTGCAAGACACAAGACTAGCCCTTGAATTAGCCCCACTTTCTTTGCTTGTGATAATTTTTTATTTCACTCGGTACAGCTTATGGAATTGTGAACTATAACTACTGAGTAGTAGTGATAATGGTTCGGGTAATTGCCAAGGGATTTGGTGCTCGCTAAGTAGTGTATTTTCGTTTTACTCGGTACTGGGCACTTTTTGCAAGGAAAGTTTAGACTCGGTTTGATGGTGCTCTCAACCATCAATAACGTTTCAAGTCTCTTGTTCACCTTAGTCACCGGTACTTCTAACCCGCAGTTTTAATCAAGCTAGATTAAAGGAAATATCCAGCATGAAACGACTTTTGTTCAATCTTTTTTCACTTGCTCTTTTGTTAAGTAGCTCTGCTCTTTTAGCTCAAAATGAAAGCGAGGTGACTCTCTTTACTAACGTCAACGTATTTGATGGGGTACACGAAAAACTTATACAGAATGCCAATGTGGTAGTAACAGGCAACATTATCAGCAATGTATCTACCGAGCCGCTAGCGGTAGCTGGCGGCAAGGTTATCGATGGTGGAGGCCGAACCCTTATGCCAGGGCTTACCGATGCTCATTTCCATATAATGCATGCGCATATTCCAAGTATGCAAGTTCTAGTCAATGATCTTGGCTATCTAACACTGGTGGGCGCTGAAGCGGCTGAAGCAACGTTGATGAGGGGGTTTACCACGGTACGCGATCTTGGTGGTCCGGTGTTTGGCATTAAGAAAATTATCGACGAAGGAAGGTATATAGGCCCAAGGATCTATCCTTCAGGTGCGTATATCACACAGACCTCAGGCCATGGGGATTTTCGCTCTCCTACATCGATACCAAGAAAAGAAGGAAGAGAGCTGCTTGATGCGGAAATGATGGCGTGGACGAGTATCGCTGACGGTGTTCCTCAGGTACTGAGACGGGTACGTGAAAATTTAATGAGAGGTGCTAGTCAGATCAAGGTAATGGCTGGCGGTGGCATTGCTTCTCACAGCGATCCGTTGGATGTAAGGCAATATACCTTTGATGAAATGAAAGCGGCGGTGGATGCCGCAGCTAGTTGGAACACCTATGTTGCCGTGCATGCCTATTCAGACGTTGCGGTTCGTGGCGCATTGGAAGCAGGGGTTCAATCGATAGAACACGGACAGATGATAAGCGAAGACACCGCTAAGCTAATTAAGAAAAAAGACGCATGGCTTTGTTTGCAACCATTTCTAGATGATGAGGACGCAGCACTTCCATTTCCCGAGGGATCTTTAGAACAACTAAAATACCAAGCGGTGAGCAAAGGCACTGAAAAAGCGTATCAGTTGGCCAAAAAGTATGACTTAAAAGTGGCCTTTGGCACGGATTTGCAAAATAACGCGGCAACTGCGGCCAAACAGGGCAAAGTACTGGCCAAATTGACTCGATGGTATGAGCCTTGGGAAGTGTTGAAAATGGCAACCAGCACCAATTATCAACTCTTTAAAATGTCAGGTCTTAGAGATCCCTATCCCGGAATGAACGGGGTGATCAAGGAAGGGGCATTGGCAGATATCCTACTGGTGGACGGCAACCCTCTGCAAGACATCGAGCTAATTGCCAACCCTGAAAAGAACTTTGTATTGATTATGAAAGACGGCAAAATTTACAAAAATACGCTTAATTAGTTGCTATAAGGATAATGTTTTTGCCGGAAAGCCGTGGAGCCTAGGTTAATGCCGCTTACTGAGCTGAGCGGCATTGTTGTTTTTAGCAACGGCTGTTACTTGGGCTTGAGTGTGCGGGGGGATGTTAGCTGACTTCAGTTGAGGGTGTGATGGCCTTTGCTTCTTTGTCCCTTTCTTGCATTTAACGTGTTTTCGTTTCTCTGCTAGCTGGTGGGTTCTAAAACACACTATTTGGCCCCTTCCTTATTCGAGCTTAAAACTTAAGCAATCAAGATTCACCCGTGGGTTTTGCCACGTTATTTCTAACTGCGGCGCTGCTATCAAGCTAACTAGAAGCGACACCTCTACACTCTATTCCAGCCATGTTTTTAGTATTTTTTCACAAAAGTTGATTTTTTTGTTTACTTACATCTTGTTGGTAAAGATAATGATAATAATTATCATGTAGATTGTGAAAAGGATGACCATGCGCTTATTAAGCACCCTGATAGGATCAACGATGCTGCTGGCTAATGTAGCCTCTGCAGCTGTAAACCAACAACAAGTCGTCACTCACTATGCTGAACTAGCCCACGCGGTATACAGTGACTCATTAAACTCTGCAAAAATGTTGCAGCAAGCTAGCCAACAATTGATTGAGCATCCCTCGGCAGAAAACCTCGCAGCAGCGAAACAAGCTTGGAAAGAAGCGCGTCGTTTTTATCAGCAAAGCGAAGTGTTCCGCTTTGGTAATCCGATTGTCGATGAATGGGAAGGGCAGCTAAATGCTTGGCCGTTGGACGAGGGTTTGATTGATTACGTTGCGGCTGATTATCAATATGAGCTGGGTAACCCCGGTGCCACTGCAAATATTATCGCGAATACCAGCCTAAAAGTGGGTGAGCAAAACATCGACTTGAGCAAAATTACTCCTGAGCTGCTGGCTTCATTAAATGAATTAGCTGGTTCAGAGGCCAATGTGGCTACCGGTTATCATGCGGTAGAGTTTTTACTATGGGGCCAAGATCTACACGGTAGCCAAGCGGGTGCAGGCGAGCGCCCTTATACTGATTACCTGCAAGGTAGTGGCTGCACCAATGGCCACTGTGGGCGTCGCGCCGAATACTTAGCCGCGGTAACGCAGTTGTTAGTGGATGATTTAAGCTACATGAGCCAGCAATGGCAGCAAGGTGGTGAGTACCAAAGCCAGTTAGTGTCTGAGCCTAGCCAACAAGCACTGCGCCGCATGATGTTTGGTATGGGCAGCCTTTCTTTGGGTGAATTAGCCGGTGAACGAATGAAGGTCGCCTTAGAAGCCAACTCTACCGAAGACGAGCATGACTGCTTTAGCGACAATACCCATAACTCGCATTTCTATAATAACCAGGGTATTAGCAATGTTTACTTTGGCAGCTTCGAGCGTCTTGATGGTTCTACCTTAAGTGGCCCAAGCTTGGCCGACTTAGTGGCGCAACAAGATCCACAAATAGCCAAAACCAATAAAATGAAGTTTGACGCTTCCATGGCCGAAACCGCCAAATTGGTGGTGAGCGCTGAGCAAAATGGTGTGTACTTCGACCAATTAATTGCGGCCGACAATGTTCAGGGGCATGAGTTGATTAACGGTGCGATCCTCGCTCTCGTTGAGCAAACTCGAGCGATTGAGCAAAGTGCCAAAGTATTAGGGATTGAAAACCTAAATCCTGATACCGCCGACCATGAATTTTAAATATTCGTAAGTCTAAATAACCAAGGGAGCTTAGGCTCCCTTGCTGCGTTTTTGTAACAACAAGCAGGCATGGAGAGAACGCTTGAATAATAATAACAGCATGTGGCTTATTGGGCTGGCCCTAACCTTGGCTAGTAGCGCCTTGAGCGCCAACCCTAATAAACCCGGTGGCGATACTACCACCAGTCGAATTGATGAAAATGCCTTTTCCTTACCCGCGGCCAATTTAGATTTTGACGGGCGCTTAAATTTTAGTACCGGCAATAGTTTTTTCCGCAACCCTTGGGTGGTGGCGCCTGCTACCACGGTAGCGCGAGATGGCCTAGGCCCTTTGTTTAATACCAATGGCTGTCAAAACTGCCACTTAAAAGATGGTCGTGGTCATCCCGCCTTGCAAGGCGATGACAATGCGGTATCGATGTTAGTGCGCATTAGCATTCCAGCTCAGAGCGAGCAGCAAAAGGCTATACAAGCCAAGCAAGGGGTGGTGCCAGAGCCCAACTATGGCGGGCAAATTCAAGACCAAGCAATACCTGGCGTGGCCCCCGAAGCGCGAGTACGTTTTAGCTATAAAGACAAGCCATTTCGTTTTGCCGATGGCAGCCAAGTGATGCTGCGAGAGCCAAGCTTGATAGTGGACCAGCTGGCTTACGGCCCCATGCATCCCGATACGCTGTTTTCTGCGCGTATCGCCCAGCCGATGATTGGTCTAGGTTTGCTGGAAAGCATTAGTGCGCAAGACATTTTAGCGAATCAAGATCCCCAAGATAGCAACGGCGATGGTATTCGCGGCATTGCCAACCAAGTGTGGGATCAGCAACAACAAGCCTTTAGCTTGGGGCGGTTTGGCTGGAAGGCCGGACAACCCAGTTTGATGCAGCAAAACGCCGCCGCGTTTAATGGTGACATTGGCATTACCAGCTTATTGTTTAGCCAAGATCACTGTACCCACAAGCAAACTGCTTGCCGTGAAGCCACCTCGGGAGTGGATCCCGACGGCTCAGAAGTGAGCAATAAACTACTTGGCTTTGTGGAGTTTTATACTCGCCATTTAGCGGTGCCAAAGCGACGTAATCTGGATGAGCCACAGGTGCAGCAAGGCGATAAGTTATTTAGCGAGCTAAACTGCGATGGCTGTCATCGACGCCATTTTGTGACCGCCAAGCGGCCTAATCTTCCGGCGCTGAGTGAGCAGAAAATCTATCCCTATACCGACCTGCTATTACACGATATGGGCCCCGGTTTGGCCGATGGGCGGCCGGAGTATTTAGCCAGCGGCCAGCATTGGCGAACCCCGCCTTTATGGGGCTTAGGTTTAACAGAGGTGGTGAATGGCCATACTCAGTATTTACACGACGGCCGCGCACGTAACGTAACAGAAGCGATTCTATGGCATGGCGGCGAAGCCGAAGCGGCAAAACAAGCCTTTGCTCAGCTCAATGAGGCTCAGCGTAACGCGCTAGTGGCCTTTGTTAATTCATTGTAGGAGTGGTAGATGAAAAAAACGCTAATGATTGGTTTGGCAGCCGCCGGCTGGTGGCTTAGCGCCAGCGCTACCGCTAATCAGCAGGATAGCTGGCTAAGCGGCGAGCGCCAATATATTGCGGCGGCGGCCAGTCAATTACATCTTAATGCGCAGGCTTATCAGCAGCAGTTAGGCGATTATTGCCTCAAGGCTGAGCCGCTGGGCTTGGCGCAAAGCCAGCAAGCTTGGCAGCAAAACTACCAAGCTTATTTGCCGCTACAGGCCACGGCCTTAGGGCCGTTGGTAGATTTAAAGTTAAACTGGGCTTTGAGTTATTGGCCTGATAAAAAAGATACTGCAGGGCGCAAGGTAAAAGCGGCCTTAGCCAACCAAGCTAAAGCCTTAAGCCGCACTCATAGCAATCTACGCAGCCAGGCTTATTTGTTATTTGAAACGCTGAGCGGTGAACAACGTTGTGCATTGCTGCCCCAAATCTTGGAGTTTTATTTGGCCACTGTAGAGCAAGTGCAACAGGGTTTGACGCTGCCCGCATTAGAGCAACTTGAGCATGCCCAGCAGTTGAGTGACTTCTTGAACAGCTACCGTTTGCAAGCCAGCCAAATGCTACGCAAGTTGCGGGCAATGTACTCTGCTAAGCATCAGCGCTTGCGCCCTTATCAAGGTGAAGCTTGGCGCGCCGATCTTAGTATGGCGTTGCTGCGCCAGCAGTTGAGCCTATTACAGGCGCGTTATCAAGCCAACCTACAACCCTATTTGGCATCGGTTGATGGCAAATTAGCCGAGGCGCTAGCGGCCCAGTTTGTTGTCGCTAGCCAGCAACTACCACAGCAAGAACCCAGCGCAGCAGACGCGAACTTAGCCGCCTGGCAAGAGGCCGAGCAAGCCTTAGTTGAGCTGGAAGCGTTATTTGTTCATCAAGTACCACAAGCACTGAATATTGAATTGGGCTTCAACAATAACGATGGTGACTAAAATGCAGCGCCGTCAGTTTTTAAAGGGAATGGGGCTACTGGGGCTAGGCGCGGGCAGTTTAAGCCTTAGTCGCCTCGCTGCAGCCTTGGGCTCTGAGCAAACACTGGCAGAGGATTATTTGTTGATTGCCTGTGCCAAGCAGCAACAGCAGCACTACCTAGCCGCAGCCAATGCGCAAGGGGAAGTGGTTTATCGTTTGCCTCTACCTGCGCGTGGTCACGACGTAGCCTTGGCTAAACCCGAGCAGCAGCTTGGAATTTGTGTAGCGCGTCGCCCTGGTGATTTTGCCCAACTGTTTAATCCGCTTAGCGGAGAGGCTTTAGCTCTGCTTAGTCCGCCAGACAATATGCACTTTTACGGCCACGCCTGCTTTAGTGAAGATGCGCAGCAAATTTACCTTACTGCCGGCTCTGCTCAAACTAGCCAAGGCTGGGTATTGGTTTATCAACGCCAGCAGCAACAATGGCAACTGGCCGAGCAATGGCCGCTAGACGGCCTTGGGCCGCATCAGTTGTTATTGCTGCCGGGCAAGCGTTTGGTGGTGGCCGTGGGGGGCATTCATACCCAAGGGCGTGAAAAGCTTAACTTAGATAGCATGCAGCCCGCCTTGGTATATTTGCATAGCGAGACCGGGCAGCACTTGCTGACGCGCTCTTTAAGCAACTCCAAGTTAAGTATTCGCCACTTAGCTTATTCGCCGCAAAGCGATAGCGTATGGCTGGCCTGTCAGGGGCAAGATCCCCAACAACAGCCAGAATCACTGATTTACTCGCAACAGGGACAGGGCGAGTGTGTGGCTTTAGATCCCCATGCCGATTATTGGCCGATGTTTGATCAATACATCGGCAGTATTATCTGCCATCAGGGGCAGGTTTTAGCTAGCTCTCCGCGTGCGGGAAAACTGGCAGCTTGGTCTGAGCAACAGGGCGAGCTTGAGCAATTAATGCAATACGATGATGTATGTGGTTTGGCGCAAACCGCCGATGCGTGGCATGCGTCTACTGGCCAAGGTTTGTTGATTCATCAGGCGAGTGACTTGAGTCGCCAGCGTACCCAGTTACAGTGGGACAATCACATGGCGCTACTTAGCTTAAGTTGAGTGGTGATTGATTAGCGGGGTGAGCAGGTACTCAAATTAAGCACCTGCCAGCTCGATAGGTGTAGTAAGCTGGCAGGGCTGTCACCTTAGCGGCTGTGGTGGCGCTCGTCGGTATGAGGGTTTATATAGCTGTGGCTGCCGCGTATATCTTCGGCGTAGTGAGCTGATTGCCCTAGTTCTTCAAAAATCTCTTTTAAGGCCAGCTGTTGTTCGTTGCTGCTTTGTTCAAAACGTATATGCAATAGTTTTTTACCCTCATGATCGTTGCTTTGGTCTACCACGTTGCCAGTCAACTCAAGGTGTTTGTTCTTGCCTTTAAATAAATAATCCAGCGCCAGTTTCACGCTCTGCTGAATATTAATACCATGCTGAGTCGGTACCGTGAGTTTTACCCCGCCCAAGCTGACATCTTTAGTTAAGCCCTGAAAGCTTATTTGTCCTTGCTTAATGGTGTATTTTAATCCTGTAGGCATTCGTGGATGAGTGCGTTTCTCATCGGATTTTTTAGTCGGCGCCTTCACCTGAGTTTCAATCGAGAAGCGCTGTAATAGGTCGGTAATGTTGCTAGAGACTTGGGCTAATTGACCGGCCACCAAAGCCGAGGTTTCCGATTTGTTATGGCTGTCTTCGATAATTTCTTGTAACTCGATTTGGGTTTGTTTGAGTATTTCCAATTGTTGGTTTTGGTGCTCGACTTGTTCGTCGATATTTTGTTGAGCTTGAGCCACTTGTTGAATGTTTTCGGTGACTTGCAGTATGCCTTGTTCGGTTTGCTGAGAGGTTTCGCGGCTTTGTTCTACCTTGCTGGTGACCTCGGCCATACTGGTGACCACCAGTTGTACCCCTTCGGTGAGCTGAGTAATGAGCTTGGCGATTTCGTCGGTCGAGTTGCCGGTACGGGCGGCGAGGCTACGTACCTCGTCGGCCACTACTGCAAAACCTCGGCCTTGCTCGCCGGCGCGGGCGGCCTCAATAGCGGCATTTAATGCCAGTAAGTTGGTTTGTTCGGAAATGGCGCGGATCGCATCAACAATGCCATAAACCTGCTCGGCGGTATTGCTTAAGTCTTGAATAAAGCGGCTGGCTTTTTGGGTTTCTTCCGAGGTGGTACTCATCATCGAAATATTTTCGCTCACTAGGGTAGAAGCATGGGTTGATAGCGAGTTACATTCGGTCACCATGCTTAAGGTCTGAGCAGCAATTTCACTGAGTCTGGCGGTGGATTCTTCAAGGCTTTGTGAGTTTTCATACATATTACTGAAGCGCTGCTGCTCGTTGCGATTGGCTTGACTGATTTGAGTAGACAGCTCTGAGACTTGGGTAGACGACAAATTGATACTGCTAGACGCCACACGAATTTCGCCAAAAGCTTCTTGCAAGGATTGGCGCATTAATTCGATGTGGTGCGCCAACATACCCACTTCATTCTTGCTGATAATATTGTTTAGCTCGGGCAGGGCTTTGAGATCACCGCGGCTAATTTTACGGCTGGTTGCTACCAGTAGATTAATGGGCTGAGTCGTGTCTCTAATTACCAACCACGCCATTAACGATGCCAGCAGTACCATAATCACTGCCAAGCCTATACTGTTATTGACTAAGCTATATAGTTTTTGCTCGGAATAGCTAGCATAAATGCCTACCGCCTTATTCATTGCCGCCATGCTTTTATGATTACTTTCTAAAAAGGCTGTGGCGTTGGCCGTGCTGGGGGTTTGGCGTAGGTTTTTAGCGGCTTGCAACTGCTGTTGCCATAGTTGTTCTACCGTGCGAAGTTGTTCAATAAAGGGTTGGAAACTTGGGGTTGGCAGATTAATTGCGTTGTTCATGCCTAAGTCGGCGTAGGTTTTTCCACCTCTTATTAGAGCATTAAGTGAAGTTTCGTACAGGGCGACGGTTTTATCGGCGCTGAGTATGCCTGGTAAATCTTGGCCTTGTTGCTGGCTGCGAAATAGTTCTTCAGCAGAGAATTTTTTAGTTAACATCCGTTGGCGACCAGCAATATTGACGATTTGCGCATCGGCGTTATTTTGCTGGAGAGAGGTGGTCACCAAAAGCACTTCGCCCATCATGGCTAAAGCCAGTAATAAGGGTAAAATAAACAGCTTTTTTCGAATAGAAATAGATTTAAGCATACTTGCCATCCCTGCAATTTAATAACCTCATCAGTATAGAACATGTTATTGATATTACTAATATGTTGCTGGCAGGTTGCGGCGTGCAAAAACAAAGCAGAGCGCTGGGGCTGGCCCCAGCGGTATTTGGGTTTAAACGGCTTGCTGGGGTTTTCTTAACCAAGCCAGCGAAGGACGTCCTTTAGTGAAGACCAAAAGGTTGCCTAACAATACTGTGGCTACCCCTAATAAACCTAAGTTACTCCACTGATAGCCTTCAAAAATGGTGGACAGCGCCAAAGCAACAATAGGAAACAGTACCGTAGCGTAGGCTGCTTTTTGTGGCCCTAAACGCCCCACCAACACTAAGTAGAAACTAAAACCTAGCACCGAGCCGATAATGGCTAAATAGAATAAGCTACTCAGGTACAGTGGTTGCAGACTAAAGCTGAAACCTTGTCCTGAAACGAGGCTCCATAACAACAGTAATAGTGCTCCGTAAGCCATGCCGTAAGCATTTACCGACAATACCGACAGCCCCTGTTTTTGTTGTTTGGCCGATAACATGTTGCCCAAGGAAAAACAGTAGGTTCCTGCCAGTGCCATCACTAGCCCTAGTATTTGTTCGCTGAAATGCTCTGCTTGGCTAAGGTCTGGGTAGAACAGCATGATAATGCCACCTATGCCTAAACAGCCGCCGCAGAGTAGCCGTAAGCTGGGGCGTTGGCCATGAAATAGCCAACTATTGAGCATGTTCATGATGGTGGCAATAGAAAAGACAATCGAAATTAACCCGCTGGGTATGTACTGGGCGGCGTGATAAAACAGCATGAAGTTACAGCTAAATAGGCATAAGCCTAATAACAGACAACTAAGGTGCTGCTGCGGATTAAGTTTTTGCAGGCGGCCGCTTAAGGCCAGTACGCAGACTAAAATCAACGCGGCAATGGCAAAGCGATACATGATGGAGTTGGCGATGGGCACGTCGCCGATTTGGTAGGCTATGGCCAGCCAGGTGGTTCCCCAAATAAATACTGTTGCGGGATAAAGTACAGCTGTCATGCCGCCTCCTTGTGGACTCAATAAGTTGAGCTCGCAGTATCGCAGTTTAGTCTGCACAACTATTTCAGTTTCTTGCGCAGCTTAGCGCCGTTTTATAGATTATTGCGCTTTTTCGCTAAGCTGGCTTTTATTTTTAGGTAAGGGCCTATGCTTCGCGGCGGTTTTCTTCGCGGCTTGTTCGCCGCGCTTGCTGTTCGTTTATTGGAGTGGTTCTGATGAGCGCAGCTTTCGCGGCTAAGAGGGCTGCATATCCTTAGTGAGTTTTAAGCGATGCTTGCCACGGGTGGCCTTGGTTTCTAGGTAGTAGTGGTTATCTTGTTTGCGATATACCCCAGTACTTTGCATTTCGGTGACTTTAATCCCGTGTTGCTCTAGGGCGGCTTGTTTACGTGGATTATTGCTTAATAGCTTTAGCTGAGATATCCCCATGGCTGTAAGCATTTGCGCAGCTTCAGCAAAGTCTCGCAAGTCATCGTCAAAGCCCAGTTGGTTGTTAGCCGAATAGGTGTCGATGCCTTTAATTTGTAGTTGGTAGGCGTCTAACTTGTTGTATAGGCCAATGCCTCGGCCTTCTTGGCGCATATAAAGAATGATGCCGCCTTGCTCGGCCATTTTTTCAATGGCCTCGTTAAGCTGCTCGCCGCAGTCACAACGTGACGAACCAAACACATCGCCGGTTAGGCATTCGGAATGGATCCGCACTAAGGGCGTGTTTTGTAGGCTGTCGGCTTGCTTAAATACCAAGGCAACATGTTCTTTGTCGGTTTTTAGATCGGTGAAGGAGAGCATTTCAGCAGGAATATCGCTACGTCGGCCTACCTGAAACGGTACCCGAGTACGAATTTGACTGGTTTTTGCTGGTTGATTCATCAATGCGCTCCATTACTACTGCTTAGGCGAGGCAGAAGTGTATAAATTCATTATACCAAATGCAAAGCATTCCTAATTGCAAAAGCGCTGCTGGGCTTAGAAAGCTTCGTCAACATTAAAGTAAAATCCAGTTTCATCTTTCCCAACGCCTAAATCCAAGCGTAAGTTGACTCGGGTTTTTACCTCAAGCCGGTAACCCACCCCTGCACTGGGCAGAATTTGTTCGGCTTTAAACTCTTTCAATTCAGGAGCAATCGCGGCGGCAGCTAGCCAAAATACCATACCGTGGCGTTTGGGGAGATCCCAACGGTATTCCACTTGGCTAAGCAGGCTATGTTTGTCGCGATAGCGGCCATTGGTATAGCCGCGTAAATCCGAGCCTCCGCCAATGGTGGATAACATATTCCATGGCACATCACCGTCGCTAAAGCGGCTTTTAAATTGCCAAGCCAGCACACTGTTACGTGGGCCAAGAGGCTGATACTGACTGTAATTAAAGTTAAGCGTTTGAAAATGGGTATTGCTGCCGTAAAAAGGGCGAAACAAACCAGTATCTATTTGTACTAGTTGTCCACTATAGGGGCTATGTGTGTTATCGCGGCTGTCGTAGTCAAAGCGCAAATTTAGCCCCACCGAGCGCGAGCTGGCTTCAAGCACGCTGGCGTCTACTTCGCTGCTACTGGCGGGACTAATTTCGCTGGTATTGGCGTAGCTCATATCTAAGCCTGCGCCTACTAGGCTATGTTCACCGACTCTTTTTAATAAGCTGGGTTGCAGGGCATAGTATTGCTGGTGAAAGTGCACCAAGTTTTTGTCTTGATGGTTTTGCTGGTATCCCGTGCCGTAATACACCTCGGGAGCATCAGACAGTTGAGCGTTTAAATAGAAGCGCCATTGGTCTTGCTTAAAAAAAGTCCGGTTATCCACCACTAAACCCACCGAGCCATTCACCGAGGCAAAGCCGTTGAGCATTAAAGACGATATGGGGCTAAGGGTGTCCTGCGGATCAACCTGGTATAAACCTATCGCCGATATGCCCAAACCCAAGGACATTTCTGGATTATAAAAAGGCCCCGGCAATATACTGAAGTCGATGCTTTTACTGTTGTCATAGCCGCCGTCGGCACCCAGTTTGTCGAGTAGGGTATCTAACCAAGAGGCTTCGTCTGTTTCACTGGCGGCTGGGATATTCGCGTAACTCAGCGATGTGCTTAAGATTAAACTGAGCGCTAAGCCGATGATTTTCTTCATAGATATTCCGTTCCTTGGCTATAGGCTAGTTTAGTTTAGAAACAGCTGGATGGCTTGGCTGATTAAATGCGGATACTCATTACTAATGTTGTGCGGTGCGTCGTTAATCACCATTAAGGGCGCATTTAACTGTCGTGCCAATTGTTTGCCTTGTTCCAGAGTAAATACCAAGTCGTTTTCTCCCCAAATCACTAAACTGGGCGGCAGTGCTTTACTGCTTGGCTCGGCCAACAGTTGGTCACGGTAGGCTGGAAGGCTGGTAATTAGCTGGCGTTTTTGCGCCTGCCAAGGGGCGAAGTAACGCTGATAGATTTGCTCATCAATGGCGTGGGGCAGCGGAGGAAAGTGGCTAAATACCCGGCTGAGCAGGTGGCGCATTTGCTTACGATCTTCGGGGACAAAAATGTCGGCTGGCTGCTCGCGCTCAAAACGTTGGCTTAACTGCTGTAATTGTTGGTCGCTGATAAAAGTGCCGGGGCTGGACAATAACACGAGTTTATTCACACCGCTGGATTTAAGCATCATGTCGTAGCTAACCAAGCCGCCGTAGGAAATACCCACTAGATGGTAGTGCTTTACTCGCAACTGAGCTAACAGCTGCTCTACGGCTAGGCGCTGGGTGGTGATGTTGGCTGGGCCGTCGCTATAAGAGTCGCCGAACCAAGCTAAGTCGGGGGCAATAACGCGATAGTGTTGGCTTAATTCCAGCATCATGGCTAACCAAGTAGTGGTGGCGGTGCCACCAAAGCCATGCAGCATTACTAAGGGGTCACCTTGGCCGCCTACCCAGTAGCGCAGTTGCCCACCTTCGCTGAGTTTGAGTTCAGTTTGGGTAAAATGGGCTTGTTGTAGTTTGCGTTGGTCAAGCCGCTCTTTGACACTTAAGGCCGAACAGCCAGAGAGGCTCAACAACATCAGTAATACAGCGAGTTTTTGCGCGCAAAGCTTTACGATTGCCATTAGAAACGGTATCCCAGACCTAACATTACACTGCTACGAGTGCCAAAGCCTATCTCAAGCAATGCGTCGATGCTATCGCTAACTGAGGCTTGCCCACCAATTAAGCCATTCCAGTTGCTGGCTAGACCTTGATTCACCTTAAACTTGCCGGTAGAGGGCAGTGGGGCAGGCAAATGGACGCCAATGTCGGCCAGCTTGCCGGCAAAGTTTTGCTCAACATCTTGATACATTGCGCCGCCCCATAGTTGTAGGTCGCGGCCATTATATTGCCAACGATAACCCACTCTGGGGCTAAGCACTAAGGTGCTTATGGCGCCTTCAAGTATGTCTAAGCTGGTTTTGGTGTAGTTAACATCAACCAGACCAAACCAATTACCAATGCCACCCACAATGGTGGTGCCAGCGCCATAGCTAATACCACTAAAATCCAGAATGAAGTCGAAGTGGGGGCCTATCGGCTGCTCGGCTAGGCTCAGTTGTACATTGGCCACGCTGCTGCCTTTGGTTTGGCCTAAAATGCCATAAACGTTAAGAAAAGGCAGTAGCCAAACATCGCCGCGCAGGCTAAGGGTTTCTGAGTCTTGCAGGGCTTGGCTACCTTGAATTGACAGTGCCTTATCAATCACATCTCCCAGCCCAGAAAAGCCAACACTGTCCACCATTAAGGGTTGCGACATATTCATGTAGTTAATGCTAAAACCATAGGGTTTAGGCAGCTGGTGGCCTAGGTCTATGGCCTCTTGGGCCCAAATGGGGAAGTAAGCATCGTAGACTAGCTTGTCGTCTTTAAGCTGGTTAGCGAAACTGAGTTGGGGGAGTAAGCTGGTTAGCACTAAGCTGAGTAATGCCGTGTTTAAGGTGAAGTTCATGATTGTTCTCGAAATCGCTAATGTCGTCGCTAAGCGGCGAAGCATAAAACCACCTTATTCCAAGGTAACGCAGACTTCCATGTGTTAGTAGGCGAGTGCATGTAACCGCTTGGTGTTTATTCACAGCAATACTAAAAAGGCTTTTAGATTCAACACTTAAAATCAAACGCGAGATTCTAGGGAAAGCCTCCCATAAAGACAAGTAATTACTGTGGTTATTTGTGTTTGGTTTTTCTGATACTCGCGATTATGATGAAACCCACTGGACTGATGTTGCGCGTTAAAGGAGGAAATGCGATGAAGCCGCTACAACCATTGCTTTTTCAGCAAGCGCACGTCTTTGAACGTTTGAATCAAGCGCGCGCTACTCTCGATGGTTTGGTGAGTTTGAGCTCTGAACTGGGTTTTGCCCGTTGGTCAAACAAGGATGATCGCACCGCTTATCAACGCCCTGAGCATCATACTTTAAGTGTTTACCTCTCTGGGGGCTATCAAACCAAACGCGTATTGGGCGGCCAGTTGGTTGAAGGTGGAGCGCCGGATAAAATTTGTTTAATGCCGGCGGGGCATGAATCTCAATGGCAAGTAGATGGTGACCTAGCCTTTGTTCATTTGTATTTTTCCGAGCAGAGCCTGCGCGATGAAATAGAGCGAGTATGGGACAAAGACGCCCGCGACTTAAGCTTACAAGAACTCACTTTTGCCGACGACCCCGCCATTAGCAGCCTAGTACAGCAGTGGCTGCTAAGGTTGAATTGGTCGGATAAGGCTGACTTTTTAGCACTACAGCAGGTGGGGCAGCTACTGCTTAATCACATTGCCAAGCAGTATAGCTCTCGCCCACTAGCGCCCTTGGAACTTAAGGCCGGTTTAGCGCCATTTCAATTGCAGCGTTGTAAGGACTACATTGAAGCGCATTTGGCCGATAATATCAGTTTGCAGCACTTGGCGGCGCTGGTGGGCTTAAGCGAATATCACTTTGCCCGCATGTTTAAGCAAAGCTGTGGCCTTAGTCCGCACCGTTATGTGAGCGAGAGACGGGTAGCCTTGGCCAAACAGCTATTGCGCTTGGCCGACTTAAGCTTGTCTGAGATAGCCTATCAGTCGGGCTTTTCTTCACAGGCACATTTTAGTGCCCGCTTTAAGCAACTCACCGGATACAGCCCCAAGGCCTACCGTGAGGCTTTGGCTTAGCCTTAAATGATTACCGGAAAATGTTGCTGCGGATGGCGCAGGATCTCGGCCTGATAATCAAATACCTGAGCAATGTTGCTCTGAGTGAGTACCTGCTCAGGGCGACCATCGTGGTAAATTTGACCTTCTTTTAGCAACAAAATTCGCTGGCAGTAACGTGAGGCAAGGTTAAGATCGTGCACCACACTTACCACCGTTGCGCCTTGTTGGCTGAGCATGGAGGCATGCTCCATTACCGCTTGCTGATGATTTAAATCCAGCGCGCTGGTGGGCTCATCTAATAACAAAATTTGTTGCTCAAGCTGGCTATTGGCCAATTGCGCAGTGACGCGAGCATAGTGAACCCGTTGTTTTTCACCGCCGGACAACTGCGGGTAGGGCGTGTCGCGGTAGTGCCATATGTCCATTAATTGCAGTTGCTGTTTAATCAGCTGTTGCTGGTCTCGGTAGCTTAGCTGGCTATTAATTAAACCTAAGCCCACCACTTCACTAACGCGAAAAGCAAAACTTAACTCTGAGCTTTGTGGTAATACCGCTAAATGTCGGCTTAGCTCGGCTTTATTCCATTGTTGACGGGGTTTTCCCAGAATGGTGATTTCACCTTGCTGTTGCTGCCGGTCGCCACAAATTAGTTTTAGTAGCGAGCTTTTACCGGCACCATTAGCCCCCAGTAGGGCGGTGTGCTGGCCAGAATAAAAGGATAAATTGAGCTGCTTAAACAGCTGGTTTTGCGCCAGTGAAAAGTCTAGCTGGCTCAGTTGAATGCTGGTGATGGGAGATGACATAGCGTTCCTAGACAATACGTTGGCGCTGTTGCAGCAATAAGAAAATAAAGAAAGGCGCGCCGACTAGGGCGGTAACAATGCCCACGGGTAACTCTGCTGGGCTAATAATAATCCGCGACACTAAGTCAGCTAGCAGCAACAAGGCGGCGCCTAATAAGGCGCTGTAAGGAATTAAACGCTGATGATTCGGCCCTAAAGACATGCGAATTAGGTGGGGAACCACCAAGCCGACAAAGCCAATGAGCCCCGACACCGATACCGCAATGCCCACCCCAAGGGCGGTAAAAAATATCAGCTGGCGCTTAAGGCGCTGTACATCTATGCCTAAGTGTCCGGCTTCGGCTTCGCCCAATAATAAGGCGTTAAGCGCTTGAGCCTTGGCCATGAATACCACTATTAAAATGGCCAGTGTAGCGAAGGATAAAACAATATTAGCCCAACTGGCTCCGGCTAAAGAGCCCATTTGCCACAGGCTTAAATCACGGAGCATTTGCTCGTCGGCCAAGTAGGTCAGCAAACTCACACCCGCACCCGACAAAGCGCCTATCGCAATCCCCGCCAGTAGCATCATCACTACCGAGGTGCCGGTGGCACTGGTGCCTAAGCGATACACCAAAATAGTGGTGATAAAACCGCCAGTAAAGGCAAATAGCGGTACCGCCAAGGTATTAATTAGCTCGGGCAGCTGTAAGTTGAGTAAACTGAGCAACACTATGGCAATGGCGGCACCGGCCGCGCTACCACTGGATACACCAATGATCCCCGGGTCGGCCAAGGGGTTGCGAAACAAGCCCTGCATTACCGCGCCACAAATGGCTAAAATGGCTCCCACCGCAATACACAATAGGGTGCGTGGTAGGCGAATGCCGGTCACTACCAGTTGGTAATGGGCTGGCCCGTCTATCTGTTGAAAGGGCAGTAAGGCGGCTAGGGCATCTTTTACCGGAATACGCATTGGCCCTTGCGTCACCGAGAGCAAAGCCGTGGCCAGCAGCACCAACAAGGCTAGCGGTAGCAGCCAAGTATTAAATAAGCCCTTGGGATGAGCCGAATGTTGAGAAAATAGAGACATCAATAAAACCTAGTTATCAGCGCAGCGATAAAGCTTGCGCAATATTATTGTAAGCGTTCGCTCAGTTGTAGTGCCTGATCTATGCTGGCTAAGCCTAAGCCACCAATTAATGCATGTCCATCAATAGCATAGATAGCTTTGTTTTTTCCTGCGGGGGTCGCGGCTAAGATAGGAAATTGCTTTAATACTCCATCAATACCACCTAATTGATTTAGGCTGCGTTGGCTAAATAATAGTAGCTCTGGTTGCAGAGAAATAATCGCCTCATTCGACAGCGGTTTATAGCTGCTGATGTGAGGCTCGGCGAGGTTAACAGCACCGGCTAAATTAATGATTTTATCGGCGGTGGTATCTTTACCCGCGCTGATCAATTTTTTGCCATCATGACTCATGAAAAACAAGGTATTCACCGGCTTGGCGCTTTGCGAGCGCAGGGCAAGCTGTTGCAGCTTTTGTTGCAATTGCGCTTGCAGTTGCTGCGCCTGTTGTGTGTGACCAGTGAGTGAGGCTAATTCATCAATGCGCTGTACCAAGCTGGCTACCGATGAGCCGCTATTAAGGGTATGAATGGCCACGCCGGCTTGTTGCAACTGGTTGAGGCTACTAGAAGGCCCCATTTCTTCGCTGCCAATAACAGCATCGGGCACTAAGGCTAGCAGGCCTTCGGCACTGAGTCGGCGATGATAACCCACTACTGGCAGATTTAAGTTGCTGGGTAGCTCGCTGGTGGAATCTACCGCAATCAATTGTTGTTGAGCATCTAAGGCCAGCAAAATCTCGGTGATGTTGGCTCCGGCGCTCACAATGCGTTGGTGAGCAGCGTAGCTGCTATTGGTAAAAACTAGGCTTAGGCCGAGTAGGCTAGCGCACAAAGCAGGGTAAAGGCGTTTAATCATGGTTCTTTTCCATTAATATTTGGGTGGTTTCAATGTTGAGTTGCTGGAGTAATTCGAGCAGCTTCAGTAACTGCTCTACCGATACCTGTGGCTCGCTGGCTAAGCTGACGCTAGCCGCAGACTGCTGAGTGAGTTGCTGCTTTAAAGCCGCTGCAAATTCGTCAAACTGTTGATAGCGCTGCTGGGCTATGCCCCAAGTGGGGCTCGCCTGAAATAAGCTAATTTGGATAACTGCGGGTTGTTCTGCCACCTGCGCCTGTTGGTTACGCGTAGTGGGCAGATCCATATCCATTTGGTAGACCCGACTATTAGCGGTGAGCAGCAGAAACACCAAGACAATGAAAATAATGTCTAATAAGGCGGTTAAGTCGGGCACCATGCTAAACCCGCTATTTTGGTCTTCGGCTTTAATCATGCGGCGTTAGGCTCAAGCTTGCTGGCGTTTTGCGGCTGAAAACCTGCCAAAGTTTTAGCGTCGTCGGCTAGGGTATCAACCCCTTCTATCATTAAGTTGGCTTGATTAATGGTAGTTTCTAGCTCATGAATAATGCGGTCTTTCCATAGGCTTAAGCCGTGGGCAAAGGCCAAGGCCGGCACGGTAAGTAGCAAACCGGCTGCGGTGGTGTACATGGCCGTACCCAAACCTTGAGACAACATCGCCGGGTTTACGGCTTGTTCACTTAGCGCTAGCGCATCAAACATTTCGATTAAACCCAGTACCGTACCCAGTAAGCCCAATAACGGGCTAATTAAGGCCAGAATGTGTAAGGCTTTTAAACCTCTGGCCAGTTTGTGTTGCTGCTGGCGTAGCCACACTGCGGCGATTTCTTCGCGCAGAGGCTTAGTTTGATTTTTATGTACCAGCAATAAGCAAATGGCTTTGCGCGATAAACTGCGCGAGCGCGAGAAACAGTTTTTCTGCTTGCTGCAAGTGCCTTGCTGAGAGAGTAAGTGGGTGGCCAACTTCAACCAATTACGTTGGTGGTTACTAATATGTACATAAGCGAGGCTTAATACCCGTTCAATGATAATGGCGCAGGCCAATACCGAGCAGGCGATAAGCGGCCAGCACAGGTCGCCGAGTTGTTCTGCGGTAATGATGTCACTTAAGCCACCAAGTTGTTCTGAAGACAGTAGTTGCATGGGATTAACTCAATTTAAATCGAATGGGAATAACGGCGCGGGAAGCCTGAGCTTGGCCGTCGACGATAAGGGCTTTAAATTTCCACTGTTGCACCGCTTTAAGGGCTGCTTTATCCAAGCTTTTTATGCCTGAGCTATCAGTGATTTCGCGTTTGGTTTGGCGGCCGTGGCGATCTATCCATACTTCAACCATTACTGTGCCCTCTAAACCGCGCTTTCTCGCTACACGCGGGTAAACCGGTGCGCTGGGTGGCTGGGCAAAGCGGGGCTGGCTATTTAAGCGTGGCAGTTGCGACAGTCCTTGCTGGTGTTGAGGCTGAGAGTTGACTTGGCTACTGGCTAGTGGCTCAGCTTCTGGCTGTTGCTGGTCATCAATAGCGGGCTTAACGGGCTGAGGCGGCGTCTCTTTAAC
>NZ_JBNKPP010000254.1:0-12715 GCF_050295395.1 Agarivorans sp. | reverse complement strand
GATTAACTCTGCCCCCTTGGCCGCCGCTAGTTCGACGATTTCTGGACTCAAGCCATAGCCATACTCAAAACGGTTCGGCACTAAAAAGTCGACTTTACTGAAACCAAATTGCGGTAACCCAGCCATTAACAAGGCGGTACTGGTAGCACCGTCGGCGTCAAAGTCGCCCACAATCAGTACTTGTTTACGTCGCATTAGGCTGTCGATTAACAGCGCTACCGCATCATTCATGCCCTGCAAGCCTTGAAATGGCAACAAGGCTTGCGCTCGGCGCTCAACATCAGCGGCGCTTTTCACTCCCCGACGCGCATAGACTTGCTTTAACAGTTCAGGCCATTCACTGGGTAAGGATTGGGTATCAAGGTTTTCTCGGCGGCGTAATAACACAGTCTGATTTACTCTAATTCATCATATAAAAAAGGCTCCTCTTTTCAACCAAAGTAGGAGCCCTATATCGGCAAGCTGGGGCTTAACTACCTTCTAAAAACTCCAACAAGGCCGCAGGTGGACGATAGCCCGGCAGCATAGAACCATCTTCCAATACCATGGCTGGAGTACCTCTTACGCCAAAGGCTTCACCTAGTTGGTATTGCTGCAATACATTGTTTTTACAGCTTACAGGGCTAATCGCTTTGCCATTTTTAGCTTCGCCAATAGCGGCTGCTTTATCCTCTGAACACCACACACTCTGCATTTGCCCATAAGCTGGCGAATCGACGCCACCACGAGGAAAGGCCAAATAACGTACGGTAATGCCTAAATCGGTGTAACCCGGTAAGGTTTCCAGCTTCTTGGTTTGCGGGTTCTTTTCTTGATAGGTGTAAAGCTCGTGATGCAACTTACGACAGTAACCACAGCTGGTATCGGTAAATACCGTTACCACGTGTTTCTCATCTTTAGCTTTAAATACGATCATATCCTCTTCAAAGCTCGCCAACTGCTTAATGCGCAGTTTAGCCATGCTTTGTTCGGTCAGGTTAGTGCGGTTTACCAAATCAAATAAGCTACCTTGAAGCAGGTATTGGCCGTCTGGGCTCACATAGAACATGCCCTGACTGGTGGCAATTTCATAAATGCCCGGCAGCGGCGTTTCAGCAACGGAGTCTACTTTAACTCCCAAACGCGCCTCTATCACTTGCTGGGTTTTTAGCGGATCAAGCTTGCCTGTAGCGGATTCACTCGCTTGAGCACTCCACACCGAGCCTAAGCTAAGGCCGAACAGACTCATTGACAACAATAGGGCCTTGGATAACTTCATTAATAATTCTCCGGAAATGGGTATTCAAGCAGACCGTATAAACTCTGCAAAACTTACCGCCTCAGCGGGTTAATTGCAAAATTTTTCATCTAAGGCTGCTCCAGCAGCTAGGCACGCGGATGATGCTGGTGATAAACACTGCGCAAACGCTCGTTAGCCACATGAGTATAAATTTGGGTCGTAGACAGGTCACTATGGCCAAGTAACATTTGTACCACCCGCAAATCTGCACCGTGATTGAGCAAATGCGTAGCAAAAGCGTGGCGCAGAGTATGTGGCGACAAATGGCTTTTTACCCCAGCTAACACCGCATAGTGTTTGATTCGATGCCAAAAGGTTTGCCTTGTCATTTGCTGGCCCCGTAAGCTGGGGAACAATACATCACTCTCCTGCTTAAGTAACTGGGGACGCGCCTGCTTAAGGTAGCCCTCAAGCACATCTAAGGCTTGCTCGCCTAGCGGCACTAAGCGCTCTTTACCGCCTTTTCCCACTACCCTGACCAAACCTTGGCGCAAGCTTAGCTGCTCAATTTGCAAACTCACTAACTCAGTCACCCGTAAGCCGGTGGCGTAGAGTACCTCTAACATGGCTAAGTCGCGATGTTGGATCGGGTCAGTTAAATCGGGCTGCTCTAACAGTGCTTCTACTTCGGCCTCACTCAAGGTGCCAGGTAGCTTCTTCTCTAGCTTAGGTTGCGCCAACAAGGCACAGGGGTCATCTTCACGCAGCCGCTGCTGAATTAAAAAACGGTAAAAGCGGCGCAACGAAGATAGCTGTCGCGCCGCACTGGCTGGCTTTTGCCCCTGCTGATAGCGCTGGCTAATAAAGGCTTGTAGGTCTAGGGTTTGCGCCTGCTCTAACTGAATTTGCTGGGAGTTAAAAAATACCAGCAACTGCTGCAAGTCGTTCCGATAAGAACTAAGGGTATTTTCCGCCAAACCATGCTCAAACCACAGCTGTTCGATAAAACGGTTAATTAAAGGGTGGTCGACTTCACTGGCTTTAGTACTTGGCATTGTTCTCACTGCTTAGGCTTCAAGACACGGGCGTATTGGTGTTAGCTGAGGCTTTTGATACACTGCCGCGCAGCTCTCCACCTGCATGAAGGAAGTTTACTATGCGCATTGGTCTTTTTTATGGCTCATCTACCTGTTATACCGAAATAGCAGCGGAAAAAATTCAAGCTGAATTTGCCGAACAGCAACTTGATATGTTCAATATCAAAGACTGTGATGTGCAACAAATGACTGACTACCCAGTGCTAATTTTAGGTATTTCTACTTGGGATTATGGCGAATTGCAGGAAGATTGGGAAGCAGTATGGGACAACCTTGAAGGGCTTGATCTAGAAAATAAAACCATCGCCTTGTTTGGTTTGGGTGACCAAATTGGTTACAGCGAGTGGTTCCTCGATGCCATGGGCATGCTGTTTGAACAACTCGCCCCTTCCGGTGCCAACTTCATCGGCTTTTGGCCCAACCAAGGCTACGAGTTTGAAGCCTCTAAAGCCCTCACCGAAGACGGCGAATATTTCTTTGGATTAGCACTAGACGATGAAAACCAATACGACCTTAGCGATCAACGCATTGCTCAATGGTGCGCGCAGTTGAAACAAGAGCTTGCTACGCTGGCTTGATATTCTAGGCTTCAATAGTGACTCAGCACTAAACTCAAATTCCACTTTGTCCACATTAAAATGAACCGAATACTGAGTAAGTAGCGACTTACTCTTGTAAGCCCCTAAGCTCCGACAGTCGAAATTGTCAGATAATTTTACAACTTCGACTGATAGACAAATGTCCTACCATAAAACATGCCAATAAAATATCACTCGTAAATTCCTTAGGGCCGAAAATAATGAATGATAAAAATGTAATTTATCTATTATTTCATTGGTATGGATTCACATACCTGAACCCTTGCGTCGAGCTTTGACAATTGTTTATAGCTGTAACGAAAACACACTGGTGTTGTTCTTGCTTAAAAATTCACCAGCGATGAGTAATGCTTCACTAGCTGCTCTGATGGTTCGCTGATGTAGAGAAAAACTCACCAGCAAGGAGCACGAACATGCAAGTAACTTTCAACAAACAGTTCATCTTTCTGTTAATCAGTCTGACTCTGTCACTACCACTCAAGGCAGGGGTAATTATTGACACGATCACCGTCTATTATAACCGAGGGACCTCACTTACCCTTAACTTTGATGACACGATATACCAACCCATCCCTTATGGACCTGGAGACTTGCAGTTGTCATCCATTAGTTCAATAAGCGGCATTTTTACCACTCCTGGATTTGCATCAACAATACAGATAGAAGATCTACAAGGCGGAAGCTATATAGGCATCTACATTGATGATTTACTCAATGTAAGCCTAACTAGTTTTTATCTTAATTATGCTAATAATGAAGGCTTTTTAGCTAAATACTTAGACTACTATTTGTCCACTTCTGATAGCTCACTATATCTAGAATACTGTAGTTACAATGGCAGTCCCGACACCTGTGGTTTTCAAAGCGAAACTTGGTCAATGACTGATTATACCGTCAGCAGCCGCGAAGCTAATAACGTCAGCGTAAATGAGCCTACAACCTTGATACTGCTTGCTCTCGGTTTATTCGGTTTAGTTTGGAGAATGCGGGGGGGCCTAACTGGGATGGAAGGTGCTCATTAGCAAGCGCCGTGATGCTTTCACGCGCCCTGTTTACTAAAGATAGGCGCGTGAAGGCTTAGGCTTACACTTTCAGCTCTTTGGTCAGCTGTTCTAACAGCTCAACTTGCTCTAACAAGGTTTTTATCGACTGCTCAGAACCTTGTACTAATTCTGTCACTAATACGGTTTGGTCGCGCAATTGGTGAGTATCTTCAGAAATTCCCGTGGCGACGGCGCCCTGCTGTTCTGAGGCAGTAGCAATCTCAGAAATCTTAGCAGACACCGTATCGGTTCGCTGGCTAATATCGGCAATCGTTTGATGTACGCCGCCCATCATATCCTTACTGGTTTCGCCGCGTTGTACGCTTTCTTTAACCGTGCGACTTAAGCCTAAACTAGTAGTCTGTAGTTCTTCAATCATCGATTGAATTTTCACCGTAGCTTGCTGGGCTCGTCCTGCTAAGCCACGCACTTCATCGGCGACCACGGCAAAACCACGGCCTTGCTCACCAGCCCGCGCCGCTTCAATCGCCGCATTTAACGCCAACAAGTTAGTTTGTTCTGAAATGGCTTCAATGGTGGTGACCACTTCACCAATTTCTTGAGTTCGCTGTTCCAGTTGATTTACCGCTAGCTCTGCACGCTGCACATCCGACATTAAATTGTCGATAGCATCCACCGTTTGCTCAACTTTTTGCCGGCCCTCACTGGTGGCTAGGTTGGCTTGGCTGGTTTGCTCTGCAGTATCGTTGGCATTGGCGGCAACATTGCGAATAGTAGATACCATTTGCTCAATAGCACTGGCCAAGGAATCCACTCTATCTTGTTGCTGAACACTCAGATCGCTGCACTGCTCACTAGTTTGGTTTAACTGCTCACATAAATCTTTCACCATGGCGTTGCTGGCGTTAGTCTCACTGACCAACTGATGCTCTCGTACTGCCACTTTGTCGATAATGATGGCGATAGAGCTAAACTCATCACGCACTGGGAAGTAATTCAAACGGTGGGTTAAATCCCCCTTGGCTAAGAGGTCGAGCGCGCGATGAATTTGGTACATAGCACCACCAATAAAGGTCATCACGTAATAAAACAGCAAACCGGCCACAAATAAAATGGCCACGATACTGGCATATTGCCAGGCTGAAAATAAGCCAAATATAGAAGTCTCTTGATGCAGAGAGGACACTTTGTCGCCACGTAAAGCATACCCCGCTTGCGACAACATTCCAGCTAATTGCTCGGGCTGGGCACTAATAACTTGAGTTAACAATTGAGCTTCTTGCTGGCGAACTTGTTGTAAATGCAGCTGCACATTACTAGAAACAATCAACAAAATGCCAACCAATGCTAACATTGGAAAAGTAAACATTAATAAGAACTTTTCCTGCAACTTAAGGTGCACGTTAAAACGATCAATCCACCTAAATGGGACTTCTTTCATGGCAAACTCCATCTTGCGCGGTGCAAAACTAACAAAAATTCATAGTATGGTGGGCAAGCAATGAATACGAGATGCGGTAGGCTATGATTTTAGGCGGCTAAATAAAATTTTACCTTTATTAACCTATTATGTTGCTAAGAATGGAGGATTGCGCCGAATTATTAGCGGCGCAAAGCCTAGAGCAGTTAGGCGGTCTCGGTAAGCGCGGCTTTCTCTGAACGAGCAAATACACTGACCAATACGGCGGCAAAGGTAGGCAGTAACCAAGCAAAACCTTGCGAGAAGCCAGGCAGAAGACTGAAGGCGTCCATGTTCACACCGGCAGCTTTTAATCCATCCATCAAACCAAATAACGCCGCCACACCAATAATTAAGCGCGCCGCCATGTGAGGACGGTTAAACCAATTAACCAACAGGTTGAAGGCAATCAACGCCACCGCAACAGGATAAATACCAATCAGAATCGGGATAGACACAAGCAATAACTGATCAAGACCGATATTGGCCACCAAGGCACAACAAGCAGCCGTAACAATCGCGGTGAGTGAATATGAAAATTTGCTGTTATCACTCACATAAGTAGAGAATGACGAAATACCACCAATTGCCGTAGTGAAACAGGCGAGAGTGACAATAGTAGCCAGTAACCACTGGCCTTTAAGGCCAAAAAGTACGTCCACATAGGCAACAATAATTTGCCCGCCGTTTTTCGCTTCTGGCGCTACCCCGGTTGCCGTGGCACCTAGATAAAATAGCACTACATAGAATAGCGTTAAGCCCACCGCCGCAATTAAGCTGGCTTTCACCAAATAAGAGAATTGGGCGCTCTTACCACTAATACCTTTGTTATTTAGCGCATCAATCATCAATACACCAAACATCAACGCAGCTAAGGCGTCCATGGTGTTGTAACCATCAATGAAGCCCTGGCCAAAGGGCATATCCGCAAAGCTTTGCTGGGCTGGCGCGATCTCGGCGTAAGGATGAGCAAATACGCTCACACCAATAACCGAAATACACACCACCAGCAACGGGGTAATGACTTTCCCAACGCTATCAATTAAACCACCACGACGCAGAATAAACAGCAAGGCCGCCACAAAGTAAAACAGTGAATAACCGAGTAAAGTCGCCTGAGAAGCATTTTCAACTAAAGGCACAAGCCCCAGTTCATAAGCCACCAAACAAGTACGTGGAATACCAAACATTGGCACTAATACCAAATACACCGTGAGGGCAATCAGGTTAGCCACTTTGCTCGGCAAATAGCGTCCTAAATGAACAAGGCCACCGCCAGCCTTAGCAATGGCCAGCAAGCCCAATAGCGGTAAACCCACAGCGGTAACTAAGAATCCAAACATGGAGACAAGTAAATTATCTCCGGCCAAAAGACCAGCCATTGGCGGAAATATTAAGTTTCCGGCACCTAAAAAGAAGGCAAATACCATTAAACCTAAACTAAGGGTATTCCATGCGCCAAGCTGTTTGGTCATGCACGCTCCTGCTGTAAATTGTAATCAAGAATAAAATGAGGGCGGCAGTATATAGCATGGCCATAGAACATAAAACCAGTATATGTAACCAAATAATATAACTTTGATCTACAACATCACCAATATATTCTACATTTTTAGATACAAATCTTCACATAGCTTTATGTAATCTAAGCTATAAGACCTATCCTGTTGATAGATAACAAGCTGTTCTTCAACACATGGACTTGGCTGGCGCTCAAAACGTAACAAACAACGAATAGCCGGTTTGTTCGCCAACGATTGAACTTGTACTCGATGAACCAAATACCATTGCTGTTGGGCGGCTTGGTTGATCCATTGTGCAGCCACATCACAGGGTAAAATTAGCGCCACGGCCGAGCCCTGATGACAGAGTTGTGGCAAGGCGAGAAAAAACTCAGCCGCACTTAATGTGCCACTATGTCTAGCCTGCTGGCGTTTCTGTTCAAAGCTTTGCCCAGCAGGAAAATACGGCGGGTTAGACACAACTAAGTCATAACGATGAGTGCTAGAGTATTGCTGCATACTGCACTGGTGAACTTGAATGGCTTGCGGCCAAGGACTATGTAACACATTGTCACGGGCCTGCTGGCAAGCATCGGGTTCTAAATCAATGGCATCAATCTTGGCATTACCGGCACTACGTTGCGCCATAATCAAACTAATTAAGCCCGTACCCGTGCCCACATCTAAGATTTGCTTAGCCCCTTCGAGGTTGAGCCAAGCGCCAAGCAAGATGCCATCGGTGCCAACCTTCATTGCGGTTTGCTCATGAGCCACATGAAACTGCTTAAAAGTAAAACCTGGACGCTGATAATGTTCGATCATTTCTTGCTTGCCTTAGTTTGGCGCTATACTATGCCGCGAATGTAAATGACCCGCGCTACTGATTCAAGTCAACGGCGCCTGACTATCTGGTAGATTTATGACCTTTGAAGATCTCGACCTAGACTCACAAATATTATCTGCAGTGAGCGCTATGGGCTTACAAAAAGCCACAACAATTCAACAGCAAACCATTCCGGCAATGCTTGATGGTCGAGACGTACTTGCCTCTGCCCCCACCGGCACCGGCAAAACCTTGGGCTTTTTGCTACCGGCTATTCAGCATCTACTTGACCACCCGCGTCGTAAAGCCGGTCCCGGCCGTGTACTAATTCTCACGCCAACCCGAGAGTTGGCCATGCAGGTAGCCGATCAAGCTCGCCTCGCCACCGCCGGTACTAAGTTAAGCACTATCGATATTACGGGTGGGGTTAAATACGACGTTCACGCCGAGCAGCTCAAAGGCAATATCGATATTGTTATCGCCACGCCCGGCCGCTTAATGGAGTACATCACCTACAAGGTTTTTGATACTCAGGCCATCGAGTTACTGATCCTCGATGAAGCAGACCGTATGTTAGACATGGGCTTTATTAAAGACATGGAAACCATCAGCGACGCAACCAGTGAACGCAGCCAAACCGCGCTATTTTCAGCTACCCTTGAAGGCACAGGTTTATTACGTTTTGCTGAAAAAGTCATGCAAGACCCAGTACGAATTGAAGTGGAATCACCACGCCGTGAACGCGCTAAAATTCATCAAATTTTGCATTACTGCGATGATGCTTCACACAAGTATCAATTATTGCGTCACTACTTACTAAACGAAGAAATTGAGCGCTGCGTGGTATTTGTTAAAACCCGTGAACGCCTCTATACCTTAGCCGAGCAGTTACAGAGTGATGAGATTAAAGCATCTTATTTACGCGGCGAAATGGCCCAAGATAAACGTAATCAAGCCATGCAATCCTTCCGCGAAGGCCAAGTTAAGATCCTAATCGCTACCGATGTCGCGGCGCGCGGTTTAGATGTACCAGAAATTAGCCATGTATTTAACTACGACATGCCACGCAGTCCCGATGTTTATGTACACCGTATTGGTAGAACAGCGCGTGCTGGGCGTAAAGGTATCGCGATTAATTTAGTAGAAGCGCACGACATGGGAGTATTAGCCAAGATCGAGCGCTATACCGAAGAGCCAATCCGTCGCCGAGTGATCGACGGACTTCGCCCTACTCATCGCATTTCTGCACCTCCAGCGAAGAAGAAAAAGCCAAAAACCGTTGAAGATAAAAAGGCCGCTAAGAAAAAGGCCAAAGGTCGCGCTAAAAAGCTGGCTAAAAAAGCCAAGAAATAAGCCGCTCAAAAACAACAAAAGCCACGTTAATCACGTGGCTTTTTTAGTTACTAAAGCTTTTTAAAGATAAGGTTAAACTTAGTAAACGCGAACTTCCACACGGCGGTTGTGCGCGCGACCATTCTCGGTTTCGTTGGTCATAGCTGGCGCCATTTCGCCTTTAGCTTCTTTAAGAGTATCATTGGCTGGAACACCGGCGTCTAACAAGGCTTGCACCACATTGGCCGCGCGACGTTTACTCAAATCCATGTTGTAATCTTTAGGACCAGTACTGTCGGTATAACCCACCGCATCCACGTTGAGTTCATTAGCAATCACCACATCTGCGATACAATCAATTTTCTCTTGCTCTGACGCGCCATATTGGTCTTTATCAAAGCCAAACATAATGGTGGCAAACCCAGTCACTTTTTCGCCGTCAACCGAGACATACGGTTCACATTCTTGAGGAATGATCGGTAGCATCACCACAGGCTCAACCACTTCTTCAACAACAGTTTCCTCAACCACTTCTTCCACCATCATTTCTTCAACCATGGGGCAACCACTGGCATCCACCTCAGTACCCATTGGTGTATCAGGGCACATGTCACTAGTATTAGCGACGCCATCTTTATCTTGGTCTGGGTTAGCACAGACTATAGCACCAACAATACCTCCTCCAACTGCGCCACCGCCCCCACCTAACGCGGCACCAAAACCAGCACCAATAAGTGGACAAAGAATCCCTGCATCGCCTTTCGGTGCACTTGTACAACCCGCCAAACTGGCAGCACCCAAAAGCGTTAAAACAACTGCAATCTTATTATTCATATAAACTCCATTTAGCCTTAGTTGGCAAACACCCTAAATAATTCTTATAAAAAATAAGTCACCTATTTACCCTGCTTAACTCTTTAGCTAACCCACTCTACGGAGGCTCTTTAATGATATTGGCAGCCTTAAAGTAAAAACTCAAGCGAAGGAATTGCAATAGCAAGGGACGCAAATACCTAGTGTTGCTAAATTTCCACTACTTATAAATGCTGAAAGGTAAAGTGTAGTTTATTAACTACAATAAATGTGAAAATTTCATCAATAAAAAAGCCCCGTCAGTACGGGGCTAAGCTATGTGAAGAAGTAATACCGCATGGCTTAATCTTGTTGATCGCGCAAAAACACCAGTTCTTTGGCGCTAGAGCTGGCTTCGTCAAAATAATAACCTTGGCTATCAAATTCACACAGCTGGTCAACACTGCTAATTTGTTTATCAAATAAATAGCGCGCCATTAAACCACGCGCTTTTTTCGCATAAAAACTAATGATTTTGTACTGACCATTTTTTTGGTCTTTAAATACTGGGGTAATCACCGTGGCACCTAGCAGCTTAGGTTTCACCGCCTTAAAATACTCGTTAGATGCCAAATTAAGCAAAATATTATCACCCTGCTCGGCAATCGCCTGATTAAGCTTATCGGTAATGATCTCGCCCCAAAACTGGTACAGATTGCTACCACGAGGATTAGCCAACTTAATCCCCATTTCTAAACGATAAGCCATCATTAAATCCAAGGGGCGCAACAAACCATATAAGCCGGAAAGGATCCGCAGATGTTGCTGGGCATAGTCCAGTTGTTGGCTGCTAAGGGTGTTTGCCTCCAAGCCGGTATAAACATCACCTTTAAAGGCAAAAATCGCCGGCCGAACCAAGGATGGCGGTAAATCACTACTCCATTCAGCAAAGCGAGCCGCATTTAAACCGGCCAACTTATCGCTGATTTTCATCAAACTGGCGATATCAGCCGGAGTTAGTTGTCGAGCCACTTCAATCAACTCTTCGCTATGTTCTAAAAGCTCAGGTCGAGTCGACGAATAACTGGGTAGTTCCGAACTAAAATCCAAGGTTTTAGCTGGTGAAATAACCGCTAACATAATACTCCTTTCAATGCTTAATAATCGATGGTCACACCATCTAACATGCCGCTGTCTAAGTTATTCGATTTATCTGTGCCTTGCAATTTAATCATCAGACGTAAATCGTTAGGTGAATCGGCATGGGCAATGGCTTCGGCGTAACCAATCACGCCATTTTCGTAGAGATCAAACAAACTTTGGTCGAAGGTCAGCATGCCCTGTTCACGCGACTTGTTCATTAACTCTTTGAGTTTGTGCATCTCTCCCTTACGGATTAAATCAGCCGCCAAAGGCGTATTCAGCAAAATCTCAAACACCCCGCGACGGCCATTGCCATCTTTAGTTGGCACCAGTTGCTGAGCCACAATCGCCCGCAGGTTAAATGACAAATCGAAACACAATTGACGATGCCGCTCTTCTGGCACCAAGTGCATAATCCGATCCAATGCTTGGTTGGCATTGTTGGCGTGCAGCGTGGCCATACATAGGTGACCCGTTTCCGAAAATTGCAACGCAAACTCCATGGTTTCGCGAGTCCGGATCTCACCAATCAGAATCACATCGGGCGCTTGACGCAAGGAGTTCTTCAGTGCCTCGTCAAAGGATGGCGTATCAATGCCTACTTCGCGCTGGTTAACAATGCAACCGGCGTGTTTGTGCATGAATTCCACCGGATCTTCAATGGTAAGAATATGTCCACTGGAGTTGTGATTGCGATAATCGATCATACTGGCCTGGGTCGTCGACTTACCGGCGCCAGTCGCCCCCACAAACAGAATTAAGCCGCGTTTAGACAGGCCCACTTCTTTTAAAATTGGTGGTAATTGCAATTCTTCAAAACTAGGAATTTCCGTCTCGATACGACGGATCACCATGCTCGGCTGCTCACGCTGGTAGAAAGCACTGACCCGGTAGCGGCCTAAGCCTTGGCGAGCAATCGCAAAGTTAGCTTCGCGCTCTACTTCGAAGGCTTTCATTTGTGCTTCGTTGCGAATGGTCGACAACATCGACAGCACGTGTTCTGGCAACAATTTCTGGTCAGTCAAAGGGGTTAAACGCCCACTCACCTTGGCACTAGGAGGCACACCCACCGACAAGTACAAATCTGAGGCCTTACGCTCAGACATGTCACGTAATAGATCATCCAGTAACATAGACCCTCCTAAAAATTGTTGGGATCGGCTGATTTAAGTTTAGCGTCTTCATAAGACACCAGGCCTTGGTTAACCAAATCCTTAAGGTTTTGATCAAGGGTTTGCATGCCGTGGGCCATACCGGTTTGAATCACCGAGTACATTTGCGCCACTTTATCTTCACGGATCAAGTTACGGATCGCCGGAATACCGGTCATAATTTCGTGGGCGGCAACACGTCCGCCACCCAGTTTTTTCAACAGAGTTTGGGCAATTACCGCACGCAACGATTCCGACAACATCGAGCGCACCATGTCTTTTTCAGCCGCAGGGAATACATCGATAACACGGTCAATGGTTTTAGCCGCAGAGGTGGTATGCAAAGTACCAAAAACTAAGTGACCAGTTTCGGCGGCAGTGAGTGCTAAACGAATCGTTTCTAAGTCACGTAGCTCCCCCACCAAGATAATATCGGGGTCTTCACGCAAAGCTGAGCGCAGCGCATTGTTAAAGCTGTGAGTATCGCGGTGCACTTCACGTTGGTTAATCAAACAGTTTTTATTTTTGTGAACAAATTCGATGGGGTCTTCAATGGTCAGAATGTGCTCATGGCGTTGCTCGTTGATGTAATCA
>NZ_JBNKPP010000253.1:0-3131 GCF_050295395.1 Agarivorans sp. | reverse complement strand
TGAAAAAAGGAAACCATACAACCAGCTCGTTTTTTTGAGTTTACAAGGTGGTTCAGCAAAATCATTTTTACGCCCCTACTCTCCGTGCTTGCATGTCGCCAACGCAGCATATTGTATAGGTTTTCTGTATATATCAGGCTTACAAGGATTGTTTACATCGTTACGTTGACAAACGTTTAAGCCCTTACTTAACTGATTGAAGTAAAGCACTTTACCGCCATGCAAACCAAATCAATGTTATTAGTTAATAGTGCTTTATATCTGCAAACTTATCGGTTTGCTCACCCAACATACCTAGATGTAAAGGAAGACAAGATGAGAAATCTTATTCGCTTGTTATGTATGTCTTTAATGCTGCTATTTTCCATTCAGCTGAGTTACGGACAACAAGCAGCTGTAAAACAAGTGTTGATTAAAAACGCTAATATTTTCGATGGTGAAAAGGAAGCCCTACAAACGGGTACTGACATACTTATTGAAAATAATTTAATTAAAAGCATTGGCCAAGGTATACAAGCGCCCGATGCCGAAGTTATTGACGCCTCTGGTAAGTTCTTAATGCCGGGGCTAATCGATGCTCATTGGCATACTACTTACGCGTATACGCCAGCCCCGATCCTGATGATGAATACCAGTGATATGTCTGAAGTAGCGATTAGAAGCATGACCGGTGCCAAAGAAACACTCTTGCGTGGTTTTACTACTGTTCGCGATCCCGGTGGTAACCCATTCTCAATTAAAAAACTCATTGATTCGGGGGAATATCCTGGACATAGAATTCTCCCCTCAGGGCCATTTATGAGCCAAACCTCTGGCCATGCTGATTTTCATAATGTGTTTGCCGAAAATCCCCGAAACGCCAATTCTGAACTGAGTTACTGGGAAAAAAACATGATGGCTATGATTGCCGACGGTGTTCCTGAAGTTCGCAAAAGAACCCGAGAAATCCTTAAATACGGTGCCACTCAAGTTAAAATCACCACCGGTGGCGGAGTTTCCTCGCAGTACGACCCACTAGACGTAAGCGAGTATTCGGTAGATGAAATTAAGGCCGTTGTAGAAGAGGCAAACAACTACCACACTTATGTTCTTGCGCACGTTATGACCGACGAAGGGATCCGCACCTCGGTAGAAGCTGGGGTAAAATCTATAGAACATGGTTTTTTTGCTTCCGACGAGACGCTTAAGCTAATGAAGAAAAAAGGAGTTTGGTTAAGCCCTCAAGCAATGTTTGAAGATGACATGCAGTGGGCAAGCCCAGTAAGCGAGAAGAAATGGAAGCAAGTCACCCAAGCGGTAGATAACGTGTACCGCAAAGCGCGTAAGTTTGGCGTTAATGTAGCCTTTGGCACCGACCAGCTAATGGATGCCGCAAAAGCCAAGCAACAAAGTTTGTATATTGTAAGAATGGGAACATGGTTTAGCAATTATGAAGTGCTAAAAATGGTTACTTCAGATAACGCCCGACTGTTAGAGCTAAGTGGCCCCCGCCACCCCTATCAAGAAGGGCCGTTAGGCCGAATCGTAGAAGGCGCTTACGCTGATTTGATTATTATTGATGGTAACCCAATGGAAAATCTAGAGTTAATGGGCGATCCGCAAACCAACTTCAAGGTGATAATGAAAGACGGCGTGGTGTATAAAAACACCCTATAAATCCAACCAGCCATAACTTGCAAGCAAACAAAGTCTCCACAAAGCGAGGCTTTGTTTTTGACTAAAACTATCTAGTTTATTAACTAAACTAAGCTGCTCACTCTCGATAATCCCGTCCCTAAAATCTCAATAGTTAACATGATGATAAATTCTGTTTGATAGCAATTTTGCTGGTAGTTCCTAGCCAAAGTAGACCATTTCTTGCGGGTTACGCTATCGATAACCGGCCAATCATCGCCCAAACCTATCACAAAGATAGAAATTCACGCTTTTACTAAATGATAACGGTTATCAATAATGGTCGTGTATAGGCAAGTATCTGTTGATGAGGACACAACGATGATTAAGACACTGACTTTTGCCGCAATCCATTTCACTATCGCGACTTTAGTGGCGTTTACCCTTACCGGTAACTTTTTGTTGGGCAGTTTAATTGCCATGATTGAACCAACAATTAATACTGGGGCATTTTATCTTCACGAAAAGTTATGGCAGAAGCTGCCCTTGTTAAAACGTTATCAAGCGATGACGCAGCTAAAAACGGTCAGTTTTGCGGTAATTCATTTCAATGTGGCATTTAGCGTGACTTACTTGCTAACTGGTGATGCTTTCATGGGAGGCTTAATGGCGACAGTAGAGCCAGCGATTAACTCTGTTGCATACTTCTTCCACGAAAAAGTATGGTTAAATAAAACTACCAACGCGACTAGCTTAGTTTGCGCTTAACTAGGCTGAGCGTTCGCAGCTTAGTGCAACTTAGCCCTCTTTCTCTATTGTTTTTTGGCAGAGCGAGGGCTTAAAGCTGAACCGTTCTAATTCGCGCTTGCTAGCGACACAATAGTTAAACCTTCTTCATCGGTGGGCGCTTCGAAATACTTAGACACATGGTAAAACATTGCTTCGGTATCAAATTGAGCCCGCTCTGGTTGCTCGGTGCGTCGCTGGGCAATTTGCGATAAGCACTGTTCATCACTCAGATTTAAGTAATTCAGTTGATGCTGGCAGCCCAGTTCAGTACATAAAGTTAAAAACCAGCTACGTTGTTGGCGGGTATTGGCCGGAAAATCCATCACCACAGCGCAGCCGGTCGCTAATAGCAGTTGTACATGTTGTTTAATAAAGGGCTTTATTTGCCGAGATAAGTTTATGTAGTCGTCAAAGTTGTTGATTTGCTGAGGATAATGCGCCGCCAGCCAAGCGTCTTCAGAAATTAGCACCGCATTATATTGCTTAGCCAGCAGACTTGCTTGGGTTGATTTTCCCGCGCCCATTTTACCGCAAAAGAAGAATAATTTGCCTAGTTGTGCCATACGCTGTGTTGTCTCTTTTTTGCCCTTTAATTAGGCAGTCTACAAAACTTAAAGAGTAAGGCTAAGTAATATTTAGCTGATTAAACAAATTCGAACTGTGGTGGCGGGTATTTGTTTAGCCCAGTTGTTCACGCCTTTATATTGGCAGCCATAAGCCAAGGTTTG
>NZ_JBNKPP010000252.1:0-38696 GCF_050295395.1 Agarivorans sp. | reverse complement strand
TTAGGTTCGGCGTTCTCTACCCGACTCTTGAGCTTTTGCCCAGGACGAAAGGTGACTACTCGACGCGCAGAAATGGGAATGTCTTCTCCAGTTTTAGGGTTACGACCGGGGCGTTGATTTTTCTCCCTTAGGTCGAAATTTCCGAAACCAGAAATTTTAACTTGTTCCCCACTTTCCAAAGCGACCCGTATTTCTTCAAAAAAAGCTTCTACAACTTCTTTAGACTCTCTCTTACTAAAGCCTAAGTTTTCAAATAAATTTTCTGCCAGGTCAGCTTTAGTTAATGCCATAACTAGTCCCTCAAGGATGCGTCAAACTCTGAACGTAACGCCTCTACAATGGTGTCAACTGTAGCGGCAATCTCTTTTTCTTCAAGGGTTCGGCTTTGCTCTTGCAGAGTTAAACTGATAGCAATACTTTGCATATCATCTGCAATGCCTTTCCCTTTGTATACATCGAATAAGTTTACGCCAACTAATTGATTTCCGCCAACTTTCTTAATGCAATTTAGTAAATCTCCCGCTTTTACCTGTTGCGATACCAATAAGGCTAGGTCGCGGCGGTTAGCCGGGAATTTAGAAATAGGCTTCGCATCAGGCAATTTACGTAAAATAACCGCTGACATTTCGAGTTCGAACATAAACACTTTGCCAGTTAAGCCAAAAGCTTTTAGGTGTTGCGGATGTAGTGCACCGACATAACCGACTACTTGGCCATCGCGTAAAATTTTTGCCGCTTGACCTGGATGGAAGGCTGGATGTTCAGCCGCCACAAAACTGAATGACTCAACATCAACAGTCTGTTGAATTAAGGCTTCTACGTCACCTTTAATGTCGAAGAAATCCAGTTCTCGAGTGTCGCTATTCCACGCTTCGTTATTGGCAGAACCACTAATCACACCGGCTAACATAGTCGTTTGCGCAACGCCGTTTTCGGCAGTTTCATCAGGAATAAAGCGTAAACCACTTTCAAATACACGAACCCGACTTTGCTGACGTTTTTGATTGTAAGACACGGTGTCTAACAAACCAGTAAATAAACTCAAACGCATTGCCGACATTTCTACCGAAATAGGATGCGGTAAAATCATTGCCGGTTGCGATGGGTGCAACAACTGCTGACGCTTCGGATCAACAAAGCTGTAAGTAACGGCTTCTTGATAGCCACGAGCACACAATAACTGGCGCACTTTAGATTCGGGCAACAGCACTTCTTGATGAGTATTCATCTTTAAAGAAGCGGCTGGTGAAATATTAGGAATGTTGTTGTAGCCATAGATTCGAGCGACTTCTTCAATCAAGTCTTCCTCGATTTCCATATCGAAACGATAGCTTGGCGCAACGACCTGCCAACCTTGTTCGGTTTCGCTAACTTCCATCCCTAAACGTGTTAGGATTTCGGTCACTTGTGCCTTGTCAAAAGCATAACCGACCACTTTCTCTAGACGAGCATGACGCAATACTATGGTGGCGGCTTCAGGTAGTTTTGCTTGGTCGCCCGCTTCAACTACCGGCCCCACTTCACCACCACAAATCTCCACTAATAGTTGAGTTGCACGTTCCATCGCTTGATTTTGCAAACGGTAATCAACACCGCGCTCGTAACGATGTGATGAGTCGGTATGCAGACCATATTGTCTGGCACGCCCTGTAATAGCTAACTTACTGAAGAAGGCACACTCTAAAAAGATATCGCGACTATCTTCATTTACACCGGTTTTATCGCCGCCAAAAATACCGGCCATGGCAATTGGCCCGGTTTGGTCACAGATGGCTAAAGTATTATCTTTTAACTCTACTTCATTGCCGTCTAGCAATACTAACTTCTCGCCATTGTTGGCAAGACGTACTTCTATAGAGCCCGTTAACTTTTGTAAATCGAAGGCGTGCATAGGCTGACCTTGTTCGATCAACACATAGTTAGTCACATCAACGACTGGGTCGATAGAACGAATACCACTGCGACGCAAACGCTCTTGCATCCATAAGGGGGTTGTCGCGCTAAGATTAACGCCTTTAATCACCCGGCCTAAATAACGTGGGCATTGTTCAGTGGCGCTAACCTTGACTTCAAAAGTATCATCAATCGTTACCGGTGCATCTTGCCAAGTAGGTTGCTGAACATCCATTTGGTTTAGTACCCCAAGCTCACGAGCTAAACCTCGTAAACTTAGGCAATCGGCGCGGTTAGGCGTTAAGTCTACTTCAATAGTAACGTCATTTAACTTCAAGTAATCACGTAGGTCGGAGCCAACAGGTGCATCGGCTGGTAACTCCATGATGCCATCGGCTTCGTCACTAATGCCCAGCTCGCTGTAGGAACACAGCATGCCCATAGACACTTGTCCACGTAACTTGGCCTTTTTAATTTTAAAATCACCAGGCAGTACCGCGCCCACTTTAGCCACGGCTACTTTTAGCCCTTGGCGACAGTTTGGCGCACCACATACGATATCGATTAACTCTGCCTCACCAACATTAATTTTAGTTACGCGTAGCTTATCTGCATCGGGATGTTGGCCACACTCAACCACTTCACCCACTACAACGTTAGAAAACGCCGCAGCCACATCTTCAACACCATCAACCTCTAGGCCGGCCATGGTGATTTGCTCGGCTAACTCTTCGCGTGAAATGCTAGGGTTAACCCACTCTCTTAGCCAGGATTCGCTAAATTTCATCTTAAATTAACCCTTAATTAAATTGTTTTAGGAAACGTAAGTCATTCTCGAAGAATGAGCGCAAATCGTTGACGCCGTAGCGCAACATGGTGAGGCGCTCAACACCCATGCCAAAGGCAAAACCGGTATACTCTTCTGGGTCGATGTTTACCGCACGTAATACGTTAGGATGAACCATGCCGCAACCTAGTACTTCTAACCAACCATTTTTACCTAGCACGTCTACTTCGGCTGAAGTTTCAGTGAATGGGAAATAAGACGGACGAAAACGAACTTGCAAATCATCCTCAAAGAAGCTTTGTAGGAAGTCGTACAATACGCCTTTCAATTCAGTGAAATTAACGTTCTTATCAACCATTAGCCCTTCTACCTGATGAAACATCGGTGTATGGGTTTGGTCGTAATCGTTACGGTATACTCGGCCCGGAGAAATAATACGAATAGGCGGTTTCTCGGCTTCCATAGTCCGGATCTGAACGCCTGATGTTTGGGTTCTTAATACCAAGTTAGGATTGAAATAGAAGGTATCGTGATCTGCTCGTGCAGGGTGATGCTCGGGAATATTCAAAGCATCGAAGTTATGAAAACCATCTTCAATTTCTGGACCAGATTTAACTTGAAAGCCTAGTTCACCAAAGAAGGTTTGAATTCGCTCGATAGTGCGAGTTACAGGATGAAGGCCACCTAGCTCATCTACTCGACCGGGCAAGGTTATGTCCACTGTTTCGGCAGCTAGTTTGGCATTGAGTTCTTGCTGAACTAGTGATTCACGTTTTTCATTTAGTGCATCTTGAATAACTTGTTTAGCTTGGTTAATTAATTGACCCGCTTTAGGACGTTCTTCAGGCGAAAGTTTGCCAAGTCCTTGTAGCTGTTTGGTCATTAATCCTTTTTTGCCCAAGTATTCTACACGAACGGCATCAAGTTCATTAATCGCTGAAGCCGCTTCAATGTGAGTCTTAGCCTGATTGATTAGCGCATCAAGATCTAGCATGATTTCCTCATATTCCGCTCAAGGGGAAGCTGTATTTTTGTATTAAATAAGACCGGAAATAGTACTTTAATGAAGTGCTTATAGCTAGACTTGTTCCCGGAAAAAGGCGCTTTGTAAGCCTGTTTTTGTAACAAAAAAGGGAGCCGAGGCTCCCTTTTTAAAAAACTACAAAAACTTATAAAGCAGCTTTTGCTTTTTCTACCAACACTGAGAATGCTGCTTTATCAAAAACAGCGATATCAGCTAGGATCTTACGATCGATTTCGATAGATGCTTTTTTAAGTCCGTCAATGAAACGGCTGTAAGACAAACCATTTTGACGAGCCGCAGCATTGATACGTGCAATCCATAGTTGACGGAATTGACGTTTACGCTGACGACGGTCACGGTAAGCGTATTGACCCGCTTTAATTACCGCTTGGAAGGCTACGCGATAAACACGTGAACGTGCTCCGTAGTAACCTTTGGCTTGTTTTAAGACTTTCTTATGACGTGCACGTGCTTGTACACCGCGTTTAACTCTGGCCATTCTTAATTTCCTCTAAACTTATGCGTACGGCAACATGCGAACAATTGATGCAACATCAGAAGCAGCAATCATACCCTTCGGACGAAGGTGACGTTTTACCTTAGTACGGCGCTTAGTCAGAATGTGACGAAGACCAGCTTGTTTGAATTTAAAACCACCAGAAGCAGTTTTCTTAAAGCGCTTAGCAGCACCTTTGTTTGATTTCATTTTTGGCATTTACATGCACTCCGCATTGCGATATTAACAACATATAACTAAAGGCGAACAAAAACAGCTTACTGGTTAAAGTAAGCTGTTCGTTACTTGGAAGCCTCAGTTACTTCTTTTTAGGACCTAACACCATGACAGCTTGGCGACCTTCCATTTTTGGAAAAGCTTCCACAACTGCAAGTTCTTCTAAATCGCCTTTAATACGATTTAGTAGATCAAAGCCGAGACTTTGGTGTGCCATTTCACGACCACGAAAACGTAGCGTTACTTTAGCTTTGTTGCCCTCTTCTAGAAAACGAACCAGGTTGCGTAGTTTTACCTGGTAGTCGCCTTCGTCAGTTCCAGGGCGGAATTTAATTTCCTTAACCTGAATCTGTTTTTGCTTCTTCTTCTGTTCTTTAACAGATTTACTCTTTTCGTAAATGAACTTACCGTAATCCATGACCCGACAAACAGGTGGTTCAGCATTTGGACTAATTTCTACCAAATCAACGCCAGATTCTTCGGCAATGTTTAGTGCTTCATTCAAACTTACAATGCCGATGGACTCACCATCTAAGCCGTTAAGGCGTACTTCTTGGGCTTGAATTTCTTCATTTATCTTATGTGCTCTTGCAGCTTGTTGCTGACCACGTCTTCCGGTTTTTATAATTTATACCTCAATACAATTATTGTCACGACTGCTGATTTCTTGCTTAATTTGCTCAATAAACTTATCTACTGCAAATTTGCCTAAATCATCGCCTTTACGAGTTCTAACCGCAACCTCATTACTTTCGACTTCTTTATCGCCGACAACCAATAAATAAGGAATACGCTTTAGAGTATGTTCGCGGATTTTAAAGCCTATCTTCTCATTTCTCAAGTCCGCAATGGCTCTAATGCCCTGTTTATTTAATTTTTTTACTACCTGATGGACAAAATCGGCCTGTTTATCGGTAATATTCATCACCACAACTTGTCGCGGTGCTAACCAGGTTGGGAAGAATCCTGAGTACTCTTCGGTCAAAATACCAATGAAACGCTCTAAGGACCCCAAAATAGCACGGTGAATCATTACTGGCACATGGCGTTCATTATCTTCACCAACAAAAGAGGCTGATAAACGGCCCGGCATAGAGAAGTCAAGTTGCACTGTACCACATTGCCAAGCGCGATCTAGACAATCGTGCAAGGTAAATTCAATTTTAGGACCGTAGAAGGCACCTTCCCCCGGTAGATATGAAAACTCAATACCTTTAGAGCTCAATGCTTCAGCTAAGGCTTCTTCTGCTTTATCCCAAGTTTCATCATCACCTACTCGCTGTTCTGGTCGGGTCGACAATTTCACTTCAATATCTTCAAAGCCAAAGGTTTTGTAAGTCTCGTATACCATATCGATACACGATGCGACTTCTTCTTGGATTTGGTCTTCAGTACAGAAAATATGCGCATCATCTTGCGTAAAGCCACGAACCCGCATCAAACCGTGTAAAGAACCCGATGGTTCATTACGGTGACAAGAGCCGAATTCGGCCATACGCAAAGGTAGATCACGGTAAGATTTCAAACCCTGATTAAATATTTGAATATGACCTGGGCAGTTCATCGGTTTAACAGCGTATTCACGGTTCTCAGACTGAGTAGTGAACATTGCATCTGAGTATTTGTCCCAGTGACCTGATTTCTCCCAAAGGCTGCGATCCATAATTTGTGGCGCTTTCACCTCTTGGTAATCGTACTTGCGTAGCTGCTCGCGCACATAGCTTTCCAATTCACGGAAGATAGTCCAGCCTGAATCATGCCAAAACACCATACCCGGCGCTTCTTCTTGCATGTGGTAAAGGTCGAGTTGCTTACCAATTTTACGGTGGTCTCGTTTAGCAGCTTCTTCTAAACGCTTCAAGTAAGCGGCTAGCTGTTTCTTGTCGGCCCAAGCCGTGCCGTAAACACGTTGCAGCATTTTATTGCTGCTATCGCCACGCCAATATGCTCCTGCCACCTTCATCAATTTGAAGTGATGACAGAACTTCATATTAGGTACGTGTGGGCCACGACACATATCAATGTATTCTTCGTGGTGATAAAGACCGGGAGTGGCGGTTGCTTCAATACCTTCAATAATTTCTAGCTTGTATGGTTCTTCACGCTGTTCAAAAACTGCTTTAGCTTCAGCTAAAGGCACAGTCTTTTTAATCACATCGTAATTAGTTTTTGCCAGCGCCATCATTCGTTTTTCTAGATTATCAATGTCTTCTTGGCTTAACGAATGATCTAAATCGATATCATAGTAAAAACCGTTATCGATAGTTGGACCAATAGCCATTTTGGTGTCGGGCCACATTTGCTTAATCGCGTGACCTAACAGGTGAGCACAAGAGTGGCGAATGATTTCTAAACCGTCTTCGTCTTTGGCGGTGATAATAGCCACCTGTGCATCGTCGTGGATCAATTCACATGCATCAACACGCTCACCGTTCACTCGACCGGCAATACAAGCTTTAGCTAAGCCAGGACCGATGTCGGCGGCAATATCCATAGTTGATACGGGATTTTCGAATTGACGTTGGCTACCGTCTGGGAGAGTAATTACTGGCATATTTATCCTTGTATATACAGTGGTGATGCCTACCAAACATCACATGTTTTATCGATAAAATTGAGTGCTTCACACACTAAAAAGATGGGCAATATTAATGCCCTAGCAAAATAACTTCAATAGCCGGTGTTTTATTGCACTTAACACAAGGTGATTTGGCCGATATAAGCCATACTTAAAGAGTGGATTTACGTGGAGTTATCGTCATGAAAGACTATGTAGAAAAAATGATTACTTGCCCTACTTGCGGCCATCATACTCCCATTCAAATGGATGCTAGCAACGGTGATCAAGACTTTTACGAAGACTGCCGCGCGTGCTGTAGCCCGATACATTGTCGATTACACATTGATGAGCTTAATGATAAGCTGGTTGCTTATGTAGACGCCGACGACGAGCAATTTTTTTAAACTCAGCAGCGCCCAAAGTTACGTCTACCAGGCTTGGTTTGGCCTTGCTGTAAGCCACATTTGTACGGCCTTACACTTTGTTTACAAAGTAAAGCCCTTCAACCTTTCAATGGCATTAACCTTAAACCTTTCAGCCCAAGAGATCCGCATTTACCAATATTAAATGCTAAGGGGCAACCTTAATTGCTGCCCCCTTTACTCACCACATCCTTTGGCTAACTCAACCAGCGTTTTAGTTCACCGCTAGCGGCAAGACCTTTTATTGTGTCAATGGCGGTTTGAGTAGTACTGTCGATTTCGATATTAAACAAATCACCCAAGGCCTTGTCACCAAGGGTGGTCACCCGTAGTGTTTCAGGAATAAGGTGTAACCAAAAGCCTTGTTCGGTTTTTTCGCCAACTGTTAAGCTTGCGCCGTCAACACAAATAAACCCTTTATACACCACGTAATCTAACCAATTGGCAGCCAAACCAAGATGCAAGGAAAGGTTATTGTCGGTGGCTTTACGCTCTAACAAACTAGCGGTGCAGTGAATATGGCCCGATACCAAATGGCCACCAATCTCGTCCCCCACCTTGGCCGCCCGTTCAATATTTACTAAATCCGCTTCTTTTAAGGAGTCTAAGTTTGTTAGACTTAGCGTTTCCTGAATTAAGTCGAATTGCACACCTTGCTCACTAATGTTGACCACGGTTAAACAAGTCCCGTTTACCGCAACACTAGCGCCAATGCTTAAGCCTTCGGTATCAGCTAAATCAAGCCATAGCTGCATTAAGCCCGTGCTCTTTTTGATTTTATTAACTTTACTTTTACTTTGAACAATTCCGGTGAACATGAAATCTTTCTTCCTGGCTTTTAAACAACGATTTTCAAAAGAATGCTTGGCCATACTGCGCTTGGCTGGCCCCATTGTGGTTGCCCAGCTAACCATTACCGGTATGAGTTTTGTCGATACCATTATGGCCGGCTCCGTTAGTCCCAAAGACTTGGCGGCCGTCGCGGTTGCATCTAGTTTTTTTAACCCAGTCATACTACTTATACAGGGTATTCTAATGGCGGTAACGCCATTGGTAGCCTACCAGATCGGCGCAAAGCAAGCACATAAGTCAGGCAATATATTTCGCCAAGCCCTGTTTATTTCCTTGCTATTAGCCGCACTGGCTTGGGGCTTATTGTTAGTTGCTCCCTCAGTATTTAACTTGATGGAAGTTGAAGCCGGATTAGTTGCACTCACCAAACAATACTTATTTTATGTCTGTTTTGGGCTTCCCGCCTTTGCTGTTTATCAAGTGCTACGTGGCGTAAATGAAGCCCGTTCTAACATAAAAGCAATTATGATCATTGGGGTAATGGGTTTATTGGTGAATATTCCAGTGAATTACATCTTCATTCACGGCCTGTTTGGCATGCCCAAATTAGGTGGCGCAGGCTGTGGAGTGGCCACCGCTGCAGTTAACTGGTTCATGGCAATCGCCATGTGCATCTACTTAGCAAAAAGCCGCTCTATTGCGCCGCTGTGTTTATTTAGCGGTCCATTGCGTATCGATTTGCCATTAATTAAGCGAATTTTCGGTTTAGGCCTACCGATTGGTGGCGCGATTTTCTTTGAAGTCACATTGTTTTCGCTAATTGCGCTACTGCTTTCGCCACTAGGGGCAGACATTGTCGCCGCTCACCAAATTGCCCTTAATTTTACCTCTATGGTATTTATGTTGCCCTTGAGTGTTGGTATTGCCTTAACTATTCGGGTTGGTAACTTTATGGGAGAGAAAGCCACTGATAAAGCTCAGATTTCCGCCTATAGCGGCATAATTCTAGTGACTTTTGTCACCTTCTTTATTGCTGCTGCAACGGTATTATTTAGAGCACAAATCATCGGCTTATACACCAGTAACCAAGCAGTAGCAGCGATAGCCGCACCGCTATTCTTACTCGCCGCCACTTATCAATTGTCGGACTCGCTGCAAGTTTGCTGCGCTGGCGCTTTACGTGGCTATCAAGATACCCGCTATATTTTCATGGTGACTTTAATCAGTTTTTGGCCAATCGGCCTTGGGATTGGCACTATACTCACCTTTACCGACTACTTAAGCGCCGAGCCCATGGGAGTACAAGGTTTTTGGATAGCTATTGTATTGGCTCTTACCGCTTGTGCGTTAGGCTTAATGAGCCGGTTAATTTGGGCCAGTAACAACCCCCACAAGTTACAATTTATTAATAAGGAAGCATGAGTAAAGCGAGAGTCTTACAAAGTGGCTTGCTGTTAATTATTTTAAGCAGCACGCTGTACTGGATAGTTGAATGGTTGAGCCCAACCAGTGACCGTTTGTTTTCAGACTATAGTGCCCGGCTCAATCGAGTCTTAGATATTTCGATTGAGCCACCACCAAACCAAGCTACGCTGCCGCAAATAAGCTGGCGTGACTTTCATGGCGAAGAACCCGAATTAAACTTATCTCTTCTCGACAGCATCAGCCTGCATGCTTGTGGCCTAGAACAACTGGTATTCGAGGCTAACTCTAGCTTGGGTAAGGTGGCGAGCGCCGATTACCAGCTGATTTGGCACAGCCAAATTATTCAAGGGCTAAGCCAGTGTGTAAATAGCCAACAGCTTAAACCAGCACTTAAGCAAAAATTGCAAAACATACTTGAGCTTAAGCGTCAGCACTTAGCGGTATATTGGTATAATTACCTAAGTCAAGATAAGTCTATACAGCGTCTATGGCTGGGTAATACCCGTTTAAATACATCCCCTGCTGCAGCTTATCGCCAACTCAGTCTGCAATTAAGTCAACTGCACAGCATTGGCCAACGATTTACTCATGGCCAAAGCATCGATGCTAGTGAACTACTCGGCATTAGCAAACAACTGTCCAGCGCCCCAACGTTACGCGCCTTAGCCCAAGAATTAAATTCAGCGAGTCTTTGGCTAGTGACCATTAGCCAAGCTTTGCAACAACGCCAGTTTAGCTGCCAACAAAATCAGCAAGACTTTAGCATTTTGCAAAACATTCTAAACAAGGTGTATATGCCCAAAATACAGGCCTATTTGGCCGAGCTAGATCAAAGCCTTAACTTGCTCAACTCCCCTTTAAGTAGCTTATTTAACAGCCAAGGCTTAGACCGCTTACCAAGCTCTATGCTACAACTTCAGCAAAATTTTCATCGGGCCAACCGCCAACACGTTCAACAATGGCAGGCTATTTTGAATAGCTGCGACGATAAAAGCAGCAAACAAGGATAAATTTGGGATTTTTTGTGGCTGACAGAACACTTATTGAGCAAACGAAATATCCGCCTATTGACTGGCGCAAGCCACTGCCCTAATATTCCACTCGCTGTCACACAGCAGGCGTTTAAGCCAGTAACAAAACGATATTCGCGTAGCTCAGTTGGTTAGAGCACTACCTTGACATGGTAGGGGTCGGTGGTTCAAATCCACTCGCGAATACCACCTCTCTTGTTAAACTCCCCAGTATTTTAAAAACCAAAAACTATCAGTTTATTGCTAGCACCCTGTGATCATACTGATCTATCTAATCATGTGGACTTGCCCCGCATAGCAGAACAAGCCCAGTACTTGTTTAAGAGGCGTCTTTGTAGGGGTTTCGTGGATCCTGCGTCCAGTTCATATAAGGTTTGTCGGCATCTTTTTGCTCCATCTTAATGCAGCTATCCACCGGACAGGTGATCTGACACAGGTTACAACCCACACACTTGTCTTCAATTACTTCAAAGGCCACGCTGCCGTCTTCGCGTACTTTACGGTCAATCGCTTGGTGAGAAGTATCTTCACAGGCGATGTAGCAACGTCCGCAGCCAATACATTTGTCTTCGTCTATGTCGGCTACCACTTTGTAGTTCATGTTTAGGTACTTCCAATCGGTGGTATTGGGCACAGCCAAGCCTTGGAAGTCGGAAATGTTTTTATAACCTTTGCTGTCCATCCAGTTAGATAAACCCTGTTGCATCTCAGTAACAATTCTAAAGCCATAAATCATTGCCGCGGTACACACTTGTACACTGCCTGAACCCAGCGAGATAAACTCGGCCGCGTCACGCCAGTTACTAATCCCACCAATGCCTGAAATAGGTAAACCAGCGGTTTCGGGATCACGGGCAATTTCTGCCACCATATTTAGCGCAATCGGCTTAACCGCCGGCCCACAGTAACCACCGTGAGTACTTTTACCATCTACCATGGGGCGCGCAGACATCTTGTCTAAATCAATCCCGGTAATTGAGTTAATGGTATTAATCGCTGAAACCGCATCGGCTCCACCACGCTTGGCAGCGCGAGCCGAGAAACGAATGTCAGTAATATTAGGTGTAAGTTTCACAATCACCGGTAATTTGCTGTAGGTTTTACACCAGCGGGTGACCATTTCCACATATTCAGGTACTTGGCCTACTGCCGCCCCCATACCACGCTCAGGCATACCATGCGGACAACCAAAGTTAAGCTCTAAACCATCTGCGCCTGTTTGTTCTACTAACTTAACAATTTTCTTCCATGACTCTTCTTCACAAGGCACCATCAGCGAGACTACTAAGGCGCGATCTGGCCAGGCTTTTTTTACTGCTTCAATTTCTCGTAAATTCACTTCTAAACTGCGATCGGTAATAAGCTCGATGTTATTAAAGCCAGACACTTCACCGTTATGGTCATAAATAGCCGAGTAACGCGAAGACACGTTCACTGCGGCGGGGTCTTCACCTAAGGTTTTCCACACCACGCCGCCCCAACCTGCTTCAAAGGCGCGTTCGACGTTGTAGGCTTTGTCTGTAGGTGGTGCAGAGGCTAACCAAAACGGGTTGGGTGACTTAATACCTGCAAATTCAATTGATAAATCGGCCATAATTAAGCCTCCTGATTAAGTTGCTGATGAATGGCTAAGGCTGCCAATTTGCCTTGCTGAACGGCTTCTACGGTAAGATCTTGACCTTCGCTGGTACAGTCACCGCCAGCATAAACGCCATCAATGCTAGTCACTTGTTGGCCAAAGGTGGCGATCTTGCCGTTGCTTACTGTAGGTATAAGTTGCTCAGCTTTGGGATAAGCAAACTTCTGCCCTACTGCTTTGAATATCGCAGAACAGGTAATCTCAAAGCTTTCTTCGCTGTCTTTTAACTGGCCGTCTTCACTATAGGTTTTGCGGAAGGTTAAACTTTTGAGTGCGCCATCATCGTCAAGATTGATGTGCTCGGGACGCGCCCAAGTTTTAATTCTTACTTCGTGGTCTTTGGCAATTTGCTGTTCGTGTTCGGTGGCGCTCATGTGTTCAGTGCCACGACGATAGACCAGCGTTACTTCTTCGGTGCCTAAGCGCTTCAACTGACACGCCATATCGATGGCCGTATTACCGGCACCAATCACTACTGCGCTATCTTTAGGTACATCAAGCTCACTAATATCGGAGGCTTGGCGCAACTCTTTAATGTAATCCACTGCGTTTAATACTTGTGGATGGGCTTCATTTACCAACATTAAGGAATGAACGTCCTGCAAGCCTATGGCTAAAAATACCGCATCAAATTGGTCTTTTAACTGTTGCAGACTAATGTCTTTACCTAAGGCCTTATTGGTATGCAAAGTAATACCGCCAATGCTCAAAATAAATTCCACTTCTTTTTGCGCAAAGTTATCGGTTAGTTTGTATTTAGCGATACCGTATTCGTTTAAGCCACCAGGCTTATCCGCCGCCTCAAATATCTCTACTTCGTTCCCTAATAGTGCTAAGCGGTGCGCACAACTTAAACCTGCTGGCCCCGCACCCACTACGGCAATAGTTTTTCCGGTAGCGGCTGCACGCTTAAAGGGGTGGCCAACAAATTTGGCATTATCGGTAGCATGGCGCTGCAATAAGCCAATTTTTACCGGTGCTTTTTCTTGTTCTTTATTACGAACACAAGCCTGCTCACACAAAATTTCAGTTGGACAAACCCTGGCACAGCTGCCGCCCATAATATTTTCTGAATAAATGGTTTTGGCGGCACCCGTTAAATCATCAGCATGAATACTGGCGATAAAACTAGGAATATTTATATTTGAAGGACAAGCGGTAACACAAGGTGCGTCGTAGCAATAATAGCAACGCGAACTTTCTATACCGGCTTGACGGGCACTTAGTGCTGGATTGATATCCTTGAACATTTGATCAAGGGCTAGCTGTTGTTGTGAATAGCCTTGCGGCTTCTCCATACTCATCACCATGGGATCTCCCTATTTTTATAATACTGAGACTGCTATCTCTAGTTGTATAAAAATAAAGCAAAGCCTGTACCATCTTCTGACCAAGCGGTCAGAAGATTAACACAATAATACTGACTTAAATTTAAACCTATGAAAAATAAGGTTAAATATGGAAAAATTTAAAACAAAAAAGCTATTTTTATTACACATCGTCAAAATAGCAGGTATGCTTAAACAGTAATAGCAAGCATGCCTTGCCCAGTTTTAAAGCGGTTGGCTACATGTTAGTGCAACGAACAAGGGAGTGAGAAAAACCTAACCATGAGCAAAGCAGCTACCAGCGGTATAAAGCGCCGTAAACTCGCCGACATTCGTAAAGACAACCTAGACCAAATTTTAGCTGTGGCAGAGCAGCTATTTGGCGAGAATGGCTATTCAGGTACCACCATTGCCGCCATTGCTGCCAAAGCCAATCTGCCCAAAGCCAACGTTTTGTACTACTTCAAAACCAAAGAAGCCTTATACAAAGGGGTACTCAGCCGTTTATTGGTACTGTGGATGAGCCACATGGATCAGATGACCGCCGATCAGCATCCCAATGTGGCCTTACGCCAATACATTCTGCAGAAGATTAAAATGTCTAAAGAGCATCCCAATGCTTCGCGGATCTTCGCCGCAGAAATCTTGCATGGCGCGCCCTATCTAAAACAGCAGCTGGCTACCGATCTTAAGCAACAGTTTGATAAAACCTGTCAGGTGTTTCGCCAATGGATAGCCAAGCAATGGATGGAACCAATTAACCCAGAACATCTGTTATTTATGATTTGGTCATCGACTCAGGCCTACGCCGACCATGCCTTGCAGTGCAGCATGATGTTGGAAAAACCCAGCTTAGATGAAAGTGATTATGAACCAGGCGTTGAGTTTTTAACCCGAATGGTACTTAAAGGCTGCGGAATAAAATTGCTCTAAAGCGATAAACACTAGTTATTAAAACTACTACAAGTTATCGCTTTAGCGCTGTTATTGGCTATTTTGCGGCGGCCAATTCAGCCGTTTCTGCTTCATTCACCTGCTCAGCCATAGTCACAATCGCATTCAATAATACGGAACAACCAGCCTCGCACTCTTCTTGAGTGGTGCTTTCTATTTCGTTATGACTAATACCGTTTAAACAAGGGGTGAAGATCATACTGGTTGGGGCAAAGTCCGAGACATAACAAGCATCGTGGCCTGCTCCAGCAATAATATCCATATGGCTATAACCTAAATCACTGGCCGCTTTGCGCACTGCATTTACGCAGTTCTGATCAAAGTGAATAGGCTCGTAATACCAGAATGGATCTAGCTGAATCGCCACTCCCGTTGCAGCTTCAATCTCGGCAATCGCGTCACTTAAGGCCTTGTCCATCGAAGTTAATTGCTCATCTAGTGGATGGCGCAAGTCGATACTCATTTCAATTTTGCCGGGAATGGTATTCCGCGAATTAGGTACAACTTGCATAAAACCTACGGTGCCACAACCTGGCGCGTGCGCTTTGGCAATCTGTTCCACTTTTTGAATCAATTGAGTACTGGCCAACAGCGCGTCACAGCGTAAATGCATTGGGGTGGTTCCTGCGTGCGACTCCCGTCCAACGAGGGTGGCGTTATACCAGCGCTGACCCTGACCGCCGGTTACTACACCAATTTGTTTATTCTCGGCTTCTAAATAAGGGCCCTGTTCGATATGCGTTTCGAAAAAGGCATGAAACTTACGCCCGGTGACTGGGGTTTCACCCGCGAAACCAATCCGCTCTAGCTCATCACCTAAGCGTAAGCCGTCGACATCGGTAGTATCTAAAATCTCTTGCAGGCCAAAACGGCCCGATACCACGCCGGAGCCCATCATAGCAGGAGCAAAGCGTGAACCCTCTTCATTCGTCCAAACCGAAATTTCCACCGGATGTTTGGTTTTAATGTTTTGATCATTTAACGAGCGTACTACCTCAAGACCGGCCAATACCCCAAATACCCCATCAAACTTACCACCAGTGGGCTGGGTATCTAAGTGGCTACCGGTGCCCACGGGGGCAAGGCTCATATCTTCACCGGGACGAGTACACATAATATTACCGATGGCATCCACCTTAACAGTGCAGCCAGCTTCTTCGGCCCACTTGATATACAGTTCGCGGCCCTGTTTATCCAAATCGGTAAGTGCTAAACGTTTACAACCGCCCTTTTCTGTTCCGCCTATTTTTGCCATTTCCATAAGGCTATTCCATAAACGGTCACTATTTATTTTTAAAGTACTCATTCCATTCTCCTATTCACCCAACATTGCGTCCCACATTGGCTTTAGCCTGTCTGTGAGACAAGACTGGTGCCTACTTGCTTGACCATGCAAACACCTGACCAGTTGGACAAAACTATAGAAAAGCAGACTCAAGCTATTGATTTTTATCATTTATTTTAGAGTAAACTGAACCAAACACAGCGAGTGAAGCCGCTTAACACGATCATCTGCTCAATATTTGTGCACTAATTCAGTGATATTGCGCCCTGATTTGGCGCGTTAAGTCGATCTCCCAGCACAGTTAAACAAGGCTTCTTGCCACGATTAAACCCAGATTTCATGGGGCTTAAGCAAAATAAATACCCATAGTTTGTCCGGTTGGTCAATCTATTGCATTGGCATTAACAGCAGTTTTTCAAAAGCTTTATAAAAGGCAAAGCGTGAGCCAGAAAAAACGCCGAACATCTAATAATGGAGTGAGTTAGAGATGAGTGTATTAATTAAAGGTGGCAAGGTAGTCAACGCAGACCAAAGTATTTACGCCGACGTGTATTGTGAAAACGGCAAAATTGTCGCCATCGGCCAAAATTTATCCGTTCCCGATGATGCGGAACACATTGATGCTAGCGGTAAACTGGTCATGCCCGGTGGAATTGACCCACATACCCACATGCAACTGCCTTTCATGGGCACGGTAGCCAGCGAGGATTTCTACAGCGGCACTGCGGCGGGTTTAGCTGGCGGCACCACCATGATTATCGACTTTGTTATTCCCAGCCCGCAACAACCCTTAATGGAAGCGTATAACACTTGGAAAGACTGGGCCTCTCGTTCGGTGGCAGACTACTCCTTCCATGTCGCTGTGACTTGGTGGGACGACAGCGTTTACCAAGATATGGAAACCTTAGTAAAAGAGGAAGGGGTTAACAGCTTTAAGCATTTCATGGCTTATAAAAACGCCATCATGGCCGAAGACGAAACCCTAGTGAACAGCTTCAACCGTTGTTTAGAACTCGGTGCCATGCCCACGGTTCATGCCGAAAACGGCGAGTTAGTCGACCATTTACAGAAAAAACTACTGGCAGCGGGCTTAACTGGCCCCGAAGCCCATCCGCTATCGCGTCCGACTGAAGTTGAAGGTGAAGCGGCCAACCGCGCGATCCGCATTGCCCAGTCCTTGGGCGTGCCTCTGTACTTAGTTCACGTATCGTGTAAGGAGGCAGTTGATGAAATTGCTCGCGCCCGTCATGAAGGGCAACGCGTCTACGGCGAGGTGTTGGCTGGCCACCTAGAGCTAGACGACAGTGTTTACCGCCAAAGCGATTGGACAGCGGCTGCGGCTCACGTTATGAGCCCACCATTTCGCCCTAAAGGCCATCAAGACGTACTTTGGAAAGCCCTGCAAGGCGGCACTCTGCAAACCACGGCTACCGACCACTGCTGTTTCTGCGCCGATCAAAAAGCCATGGGCAAAGATGATTTTAGCAAAATCCCTAACGGCACCGCAGGGGTAGAAGACCGCATGATGATCATGTGGGATTCAGGAGTGAACAAAGGCCGCTTGAGCGAACAAGAATTTGTTGCCGTTACCTCCACCAACAGCGCCAAAATTTTCAACCTTTATCCGCAAAAGGGCTGCATTGTAGAAGGTGCCGATGCCGATATCGTGATTTGGGATCCGCAACAAACGCATACCTTGTCTGCCGAAACTCACCATCAAAACATCGATTTCAACATATTTGAAGGCCGTACCGTAACTGGCGCGCCCCACATCACCATTAGCCAAGGCAAAGTAGTATTTAAAGACGGTGAGCTGTTTGTTACCGAAGGCGCAGGCCGTTATATCAAGCGCCCTGCTTTCCCTTCAATTTTTGAGGCGGTGAAAAAATACAACGCGGTTAACGCGCCAACAGCAGTAAGTCGCTAAGGCCCGCTAATTCGTCACGGAGAGACAGAATTTATGTTAGCAGTAAAACAAACAATAGAAAGCGAAGAAGCGGCAGTACAAAGCCAAACCGGGCGCTCGATGATCTCGGTGAAAGATTTGTCCTTGGTGTTTGAAACCAACGACGGTCCAGTAAACGCCCTTTCTAACATCAACCTACAGGTCAATGAAGGAGATTTCGTTTCCTTCATTGGGCCCTCGGGCTGCGGTAAAACCACTCTGCTTCGAGTGATAGCCGATTTGGAGCAAGCCACTGCTGGCGAAATCAAGGTGGACGGAACCAGCCCTAAAGATGCCCGCCTAAACCGCTTATATGGTTATGTATTTCAGGCGCCGGGCCTATTGCCCTGGCGTACCATTTCGCAAAACTGTGCGCTGCCCATGGAAATATCCGGCCAGCCCGGCGAACACCAACAAAAGCAGATCGATAAATACCTGAAGATGGTGGGTTTACAAGACTTCCATAAGAAGTTTCCTTGGCAGCTATCTGGGGGTATGCAGCAGCGCGCCTCTATTGCTCGCGCGCTATGCATTAACCCTGAGTTATTACTGATGGATGAGCCCTTTGGCGCCTTGGATGAAATCACTCGTGATCACATGAACATCGAACTGCTAAGAATTTGGCAAGAAACCAAGAAAACCGTGATCTTTGTGACTCACTCCATCGCCGAAGCGGTGCTGTTATCCACCCACATCGTGGTGATGTCGCCGCGTCCGGGGCGTATTGTTAAGGTGATTGAAAGCCCGCTACCGCGGTTAAAAACCTTAGCGCTACGCGATCAAGCGGCCTTTCATGAGCTGGCGGCTGAAATTCGCAACGCTCTAGCCAATGACCATGCCATTGATTAAGTATAAAGGAGGCCTGTAGCGTGAAAAAATACTTAGCAGACAGCCAATGGTTTTCGCTAGTGAGCTTAGTCGTCGCGATTATCGCAATATGGTATGTAGCGGCCCTCATCATGAATGGCAACCAACTGATTAATACGCTTGAGCGAAAAAAGCAGGATTGGACTTACAGCCAAGTCATGCAGCAAGCTTATCAAGTAAAACGCCCCATGTTGCCAGCGCCGCATCAGGTGGCCTTGGAGCTGAAAAAATCGGTCTTTGAACGTTCAGTTAGCTCAAAACGCTCATTGCTGTTTCACAGCTTTATTACCCTAAATTCAACCTTATTAGGCTTCGTTTTTGGCTCTATTTTGGGCATTGTCATCGCCATTGGCATTGTGCATAACAAAACCCTTGATGCCAGTTTAATGCCTTGGGTAATAGCCTCACAAACTATCCCGATTTTGGCCATCGCACCAATTATTGTGGTGGTATTGGGGGCGCTAAACATTACCGGAGTGGTGCCCAAAGCGATAATTTCTATGTATTTATCGTTCTTCCCCGTCACCATTGGCATGGTGAAAGGCTTGCGCGCCTCAGATACCTTGCATCAAGAACTGATGTACACCTATAACGCCAGCGCCATACAAACCTTTTGGAAGCTACGCTGGTATTCTGCCCAACCCTATTTGTTTGCCAGTTTAAAAGTGGCGATTGCCGCGGCCTTAGTAGGTGCAATTGTTGCCGAATTGCCTACTGGTGCGCAAGGTGGTTTAGGCTCGCGCTTACTCAGTGGCTCCTATTACGGGCAAACCGAACAAATATGGGCCGCCTTAATCATGGCCGCCTTGCTCGGTTCACTGTTAGTTTGGTTGGTGAGTGTGGCTGAACGAGCCTTACTTAAACGACGTGGAGGACTAGCCAATGCCTAAGTCTTTAAGCTCCTTATTACTGCTGGCAATATTAGCTTGCCAATTATTATTACTGGCCACCGCCGACAGTGGTTTTTACAGCCAAAATCCTGCTTGGTTAATCTTGCTGATGGCCTGTGCTGTTGCCGCCAGTGCCTTGCTCTCACGGCTCACCCAACTGTGCGAACACTACCCAAGTAAACAGGCCTATTTAAAGCCGTTCATTCCGGGGCTATTTGCTTTCATGCTGTTATTGTTTTGGCAAAGCATCGTGGTGGGTTATGCCGTCTCGGCGGTATTGCTACCCGCGCCTAGTGCGATTTTCTCAACCTTAATCAACAACCTGCCAACTCTGTGGAGTGATTTTAAACAAACCTATTTAAAAGCAGTATTGTCGGGCTATTTCATCGGCTGTTTATCGGGCTTCATCGTCGCTCAGTGGGCGGTAAAAAGCGCCTTCTTACGCAAGGGTTTGGTGCCATTAGGTAACTTTATGTCGGCGATACCCATTGTGGGTATCGCGCCAATCATGGTGATGTGGTTTGGCTTTGATTGGCAGTCTAAAGCGGCAGTGATTGTGGTGATGACCTTCTTCCCCATGTTCATCAACAGCCTTACGGGCTTGCAGTCTTGCGACGCCATTCATAAAGACTTAATGCACACCTACGCGGCCAGCAAAACGCAAACCTTTTTAAAGAGTCAATTACCGCAAGCCTTACCGTTTATTTTTAACGCGTTAAAGCTGAACTCCACCTTGGCACTCATTGGCGCGATTGTGGCAGAGTTTTTTGGCACCCCGATTGTGGGTATGGGTTTTCGCATTTCCACCGAAGTGGGAAGAATGAATATGGACATGGTGTGGGCCACCATTGTGGTGGCGGCCATTGCCGGTTCATTAAGTTACGGAGCCTTGGCTCTGCTCGAAAAATCCTTGCTCTTTTGGCACCCCTCATTCCGAGGAAACAAGTAACACTAAAACCAGCTCTAACCTTCGTCATATAAAGGGACTTAACTATGAAAAAAACGATACTTTCTTTAGCCTCAGGCGCAGCACTTTTGGCCGCTAGTTTTAGTGGCAGCGCAGCAGAAAAACTGACTTTGCAATTGAAGTGGGTAACGCAGGCGCAATTTGCCGGTTATTACGTGGCCTTAGAAAAAGGCTACTACAAAGACCTAGGCGTCGATCTCACCATTAAACCCGGTGGCCCAGATATTGCGCCCGCCCAAGTATTGGCCGGTGGAGGTGCCGATATTGTAGTAGATTGGCTACCTTCAGCCCTGGCCACTCGCGAAAAAGGTTTACCACTGGTGAATATTGGTCAGATCTACGGTAAATCAGGCATGATGCTAACTTGTCTTAAAGACAGCGGCATTGCCACCCCAGCGGATTTCGCCGGAAAAACTTTAGGGGTTTGGTTCTTCGGTAACGAATACCCCTTCCTAAGCTGGATGTCTAAGCTAGGCTACTCTACAGCCGGCGGTGCCGACGGGGTTACCGTGCTTAAACAGGGCTTCAACGTAGATCCTATTTTCCAAGGACAGGCCGATTGTGTATCTACCATGACCTACAACGAATACGGCCAAGTACTAGATGGCGGCTTAACCCCAGAGGAACTAGTGCTATTTAAATACGAAGAAGAAGGTGTAGCCACTTTAGAAGATGGCTTATACGTATTAGAAGACAGCCTAAAAGATCCTAAGAAACTCGACGCTTATGCGAAGTTCTTAAAAGCCACCATTAAAGGTTGGGAATGGGCAGCGGCTAACCCTGAAGACGCCGGCCTTATTGTATTGGAATACGACGACACTGGCGCGCAAACCGAAGCGCACCAAATTCGGATGGCTAAAGAAGTGGCTAAACTACTCAGCAATAGTGACAAAGGTATTGGTTATTTAGAACCAGCCGCTTTTGAACGCACTGTTAAAATTCTACTCGACAGTGAGTCAACGCCGGTTATTACTAAACAACCAGAAGGTGCCTACACCCACGTGGTATTTGACGCAGCCGCGAAGCTATAAACGCAACTTACCTGGCAAAAGGCTTATTATTTAATAAGCCTTTTTTAGTTCAGCCCACTCCTAGCTAGCCATTCCCACCAGTTAAACCTTGGCAGCATAGCCAGTTAGCTACACAAAAAATCTCGGCTACCAGCCACTTTTGTATAATAAAACATTGCGCTGCCACAAGGTTACTTCAAATTTAATGGTATATGGTCACAAAATCATCGTGAATTTTTCATGATGACGAGGCCCTGTTCGCCCTTAAAGGCGCGACTAAGCCATACGAACGAAACACTAGCAGGCTTGATAAGCTAGACGCGTACAACAATAAGTACCAGCGCCGTTATGGATGACGCTGCGGATAATAAAAAAGATAACTTTATAGCTATGTTAGATATAAAAACTATATTTTTTCTATTGGCCTGCTCACACCTTATTGGTGCGGTAGTATTAATGTTTTTGGCTCGCAGCTATACCGAAATACCGGGAATAAAAGAATGGGCAATTGGCCGAATCTTAGTGTCGGCTGCATTGGTTTTTTATATGTTACGCATAGCCATTCCAATTGAGCTATCGGTGTTGCTCGGTAACGGATTACTCTGTTTAGGGTTATATAGCGCGCTGCTCGGTGTTAACAAAGTAGTAGCCCGAGCACCGCAAATCTCGCCCAAACAATTCGCCCTATTACTGCTATTGCTAATGGCCGTGCTGATGTATTGGACCATCATCGACTACAGTTACATTTACCGAGCCAGTCTAATAGCTATGGTAACCACTGCATTCATGCTGTTGTTGATTGACTCTATTCGCCCTAGAAGCAAACAACAGCGCAGCCTAGGCAAAAGCTTATTGATGTTTTCTTACTGCACTCTAGGGCTGAGCGAGTTAATTAAAGCATTAGCCTTACTGTTTAGTACTCTGCCTGAAAGCCAATTATTTGAGGCACAATCGGTTACAGCACTGCCCATGTTTATTGCCACTTGTACCTCAATCACCACTACCGTGGGTTATTTTGCCTTGGTGGTTGAAACGCTCAATAAACGGCTCATTGCCCTCTCCGACATCGATTCATTAACCCAAACCTTAAATCGGCGGGCTCTATTGGAAAAAGCCAAGGTGTTAGTTGAGCAACAAAAACCACCCTATCAAACCGCAATATTGTTTATCGATATTGATAATTTTAAATTAATTAACGACACTCACGGCCACGCCTCTGGCGATTGCGTATTGCAACAGGTGGCCAGTACCCTAGCGCAACAACTCGGTGAAGCTCCGCTATTGGCCCGCTTTGGCGGCGAGGAATTTGTGGTCATCTTGCCTGATACCAGCGAAAAGCTAGCCCTGGCAATTGGCGAAAATATTCGCAGTGCTATAGAAGCAATGACGCCGGTATTAACGGCCATAGGCCGAGTGACCTGTAGTGTTGGCGTAACCACCAGTGAGCAAAAACAAAATCCAGATCTGTTTTTCGCCTTACTGCACGAAGCTGATAGCGCGATGTACCATGCCAAACAAAACGGCAAAAACCGCGTCAGCCTGTATAAACCTACAATGACACGCGCCAGAAAAAGCCAACAGCCGAACTTAGAGCCAAGTTTAGAGTTATAAAAAACGTCAGCCTGATTGGCGGCCAAGCATCGGTATGAATCACATAAGAAAAACACCTCTTACTAGGTAAATGGATTTAGCATTTTAGGAAGTACATTTTTAGCTAACTCAGCTAAGCTAAACCACTACATTTATAAGGCATTCGGGGGTAAATTTAGGTCTTGTTGGTATCGCCATTAGTTCACCGGTTTTGTCTATGCGCTGAGTCTATCACCTTTAGTTATTTGGCCAATTCCGCTCTGCTATTTTTAATCATCATCCCAACCCACCTGCACTTTCCCAACTAAAGACATAAACAACATTTGACGCCAATACTCTGCTTATGCGCGAAACGTGAGCAACTTTTCACCACTTTGCTGGGTATTATATTTATTTTATTTGTTATGAGCGCCTTATTTACTTTATTATTTATTTCACAAACAACGCTTTAATTATTTTGATTTATTAAAATTGGTATCCTGTTTATTTTTATTTGTTTAAAAGGTTAAATAATGAAAGGAAAAGTTATTTTTGATAAAGACTATATCATTTCGAAAATTGATAATCGCATTTATGGATCTTTTATAGAAAACTTGGGGCGTTGTATTTACGGTGGTATCTACGACCCGGAAGATCCCACAGCTGATGAAAATGGCTTTCGTCGTGACGTTATACAATTAGTAAAAGAGCTGAATGTGCCAATGGTTCGTTTACCAGGTGGTAACTTTATCGCAACCTACGTTTGGGAAGATGGGGTGGGTCCAAGAGAAAACAGACCCAGAAAACCAGATTTAGCTTGGAAATGTATCGAGACCAATCAGGTGGGTACCAACGAATACATGGATTGGTTAAACGAAATCGGTGCAGAAGCCATGATGACGGTCAACATGGGTACTCGAAGTATTTTGGATGCGCTTAACTTACTTGATTACTGTAACCGTGACAGTGGCACGCACTACAGCGATCTTCGTATCTCCCATGGCTATAAAAAACCGCATAACATTAAAACATGGGCTATTGGCAATGAGTTAGATGGCGACTGGCAAGTCGGTCAAAAAACACCTTTCGAATATGCGCGTTTAGCAAGAGAAACCGCAAAAGCGATGAAGCTTCTTGATGGCAGTATCGAAATTGTTGCCGCAGGCAGCGCAGGACAAGAGTCGCCTACTTTTGGCGAATGGGAGCAAACACTCATTCAAGAAGCTCATCCTTATATCGATTACATTTCACTGCATCAGTATTATTTAAACCTAGAAAAGGACACCGCAAACTTCCTAGCGAAGACCTTAGCATTTGATGAATACATACAGTCTATCGGCAACCTTATTGACTATATGAAAGTGAAAACTCAATCTAGGCAAGATATTCACATCTCACTAGATGAGTGGAACGTTTGGTACCACAATCGCCAGCAGGATCACGAGACTATACGAGACCGTGGCAAAGATTGGCCAATAGCCCCCGCCATTCTCGAAGAGCCCTATAACTTTGAAGACGCTCTTGTCGCGGGAGCCATGTTAATTGCCTTAATTCGCAACTGTGACAGAGTAAAAATTGCGGCTTATGCTCAACTGGTGAATGTGCTGGCACCAATAATGACAGATAAGAATGGTAAAATTTGGAAAAATACTATTTTTTATCCGATTTACTACGCATCAAAATACGGTCGAGGGACTGCTTTAAGAGGCATTATCCATTGTGATAAATATGACTCTAGAGATTTTTCTGACGTACCATACCTAGACTCGGTAGCGGTTATTTCTAACGATGAAACAGAGCTGACAATATTCGCAATTAATAAATCATTAAATGAAAACATGGTGGTTAATTGTGACTTGCGTTCATTTGGTCGTGTAGAAATGACGTCTCATATAGCGTTAGAAAATAACGATGTATATGACATTAATTCTTTAGAACATCCTGATAAGGTGGTACCTAAGTCAAAACCCCTTACTCAAAACTTAAACGAAATCGTTATCTCACCACTGTCGTGGAATATGTTACGATTTAACATCGCATAACAATAAACCTAGATCCCTAGTACCCTTTCAGACTCGCTAATGGCGGAAAATTCGCCATTAGCGACGGGAATTATTTTTATTATTGGATTATGTAAATCTGGCCACACAAACATTTTCGAAACTCAGTGCAACTATCTAATTAATTATTTATGTCTATGTTCGAATATTTGAGTGTTTTATTTGTAATGCCACAAATACTGGCAATGTAATTTAGCGTTGTTTTTTACTAGAATTTTAGATAAGCCCTAACAACCGCCATGCGCCAAGTGCTTTGTAAGGAGATGCTCAAACGATAGAATATTTTACTTGCCTTTTATATAGGCAACACCGTCAATTTGAACATGAAGCCCAGATTCGCCACCACGGTGAGCAAAATCAGTTGAAATTGTTTTTCTTGCTGGATAGCCGTTTTTGAAACGTTCCTTTATTACTTTTTCCAACAATGGAATGTTCCATACATCTCTAAACAGGACATCTATCTTTACTACACTTTCGAGAGTCAAACCTTCCATTTGTAACTTTCTAGCCATGTCGTCAAAAGCCCCATTTATTTGCTCCTCTACGCTTTTACCAACATTTCCTACACAATAACCTAGAAAAATATAGTCTCCTGCTACTACATAACCGGAGTGAGCCCATTCTTCAGTTACGTCACACCTTTTGATTTCACCCATAATATTCTCCAATATTAATGACTTATCGTTACTTCAACGCTTACATTCGGGAGGCCGGTTTGTAGCACAGCGAAAATCAGCCCGACAACATGCGTTTATGCTATCTCCGACTATCCGATTATGGCTTAGACTTACAGCGTTCGCTACTTACCAGACTTAACTATTTCAATGATTTTGTTGGCTTTTTCAAAATGATCCAACTGGTGTGTTTGAATCCACCAAGTAGCGGCCTCCATCAACAACTCTGGATCGTCGTTCTTATTGGCAAAAATGCATAAAATGAAACACCAACATTGTCGCCTTTTTGTGCAATTTTCTTGGTACAAACGTCTAGCACTTTACAACGTAAGGATTCACGCATTGGTTATGTCCACTTAGATTGAAATTAGCAAATACCTTACACAACGAAAGAAACAAAAACAGTGTTTAATGGCTTACACCACTTTCAACTGAGGAATTTGCCCCGCTCGGCGCCTGTCTTTAGCGTGAGTAAAGTATTGATCCACTACTCGCCCAGCCGACAAAATCACCTTGTAGTCGGCCAGTCTGGCTACCTCTTCGGTATCGTGACTTACATAAACCACTGGGATCTCTAAGTGCTTATGCAACTGTTCCAAATAAGGAATAATTTCTTGCTTACGCGCTTCATCTAAGGCCGACAGGGGCTCGTCCATGAGCAGGATTTTCGGTGAACTTAGCAAAGCGCGGGCAATCGCCACTCGCTGTTTTTCACCACCCGATAAGCTATAGGGCGTGCGTTTTACTAAACGGCCTAAATCAAACAACTCGCACAGGGCATCCATTTGCTCTATTTGCTGTTGCTTATTCAATTGGCAAGCAAACAATAAATTGCTTTTTACATCTAAGTGAGGAAACAAGCTGGGCTCTTGAAATACATAACCCACTTCACGCTGATGTGGTTTTAGAAAAATACCGCGCAGCTCATCCTGCCACACTACCCCATTTACCGAAACATGGCCCGGCTGAAATTTGTCTAAACCGGCAATCGCCCGTAAGCAGGAGGTTTTACCCGAACCCGAAGCGCCAAATAGCGCGCTAATACCACAACCTGGTAGCGTTAATTGTAAATCCAGATGAAAATCACCGCGTTGCTGCGAAAGTTGTAATTTTATGCCCATATTCTCTGCCTCCGCTTAGCGAGATCATTTAAACCATGAATCACCAACAGTGAAACAAATGAAAACAACACCATGCCGGCCGCTAGCCAATGCGCTTGGCTATATTCCAAGGCTTCCACATGGTTATATATTTCTATCGACATTACTCGGGTTTCTCCGGCTACATTGCCGCCAATCATTAACACCACACCAAATTCGCCAATGGTGTGACAGAAACCTAATACTGCTGCGGCGAAAAAGCCCGGCCGCGCTAGCGGGAAAGCCACTTTATAAAAGGCCTGTAGTGGATTGGCCCGCAGGGTATAGGCCACTTCCATAGGCCGTTTACCGATGGCCTCAAAGGCGTTTTGTAAGGGTTGCACCACAAATGGCAGAGTATGGATGACACAGGCAATGGAAATACCAGCAAAGGTAAACGGCAAGCTGCCTAAACCTAACATGGCGCTAAGCTGCCCAATCGGCCCGTTGGGGCCAAGCAATAACAACAAATAGAAACCCAATACCGTGGGTGGCAATACTAGGGGTAAGGTAAATAAGGCCCCAACCAACGACTTAAGTCGCGATTGGGTTTGTGATAACCACCACGCCAATGGGGTAGCCACCAGCACTAAGACTAGGGTTACCACCAAGGCCAACTTCAAGGTTAGCCATACCACCATTAAATCTGGCATCACGTCTCCTCACGCTAGGCTATAAGTGAATAAAATCTGCGGCGCTTTGAACTACTACAGCGCTAAACTGTTAGGGAATGGAATAACCCGCTGCACTAATTAGCTCTTGAGTGCTGTCGGTCTGTAAATAAGCCATCAATGCTAGTGCAGCAGGATTATCCTTACCCTTGGTCAACAACACCACGTCTTGTTTAATTGGCGAATACAGCTCTTTGGGCACCATCCATGCGGCCCCTTCCCTCACTTCGCCGTTAACTAATACCTGCGACAAGGCCACAAAGCCCAGTTCAACGGCGCCAGAGCTGATTTGTTGAAAAGTTTGCGCCACTGATTGCCCTTCTACCAACTTGGCTTGCACCTGCGAGTACAGCCCTAGTTGCTCTAAGGCTTGTACCGCTGCGGCGCCATAGGGCGCGGTTTTAGGGTTACAAATAGCTAAGTGCTTAAAGGTATTAGTGCTCAATACCTTGCCTTGCTGATCAACAAGGCTGGCATTAGGCGACCACAATACTAACTGGCCTTGGGCATAGCTGCGCTGCGAGGCGGCCACCGCTAAACCTTGATTAACTAATAGGCTTGGGCGAGCTTGATCTGCGGCAAAAAACACCTCAAAGGGTGCGCCGTTAATGATTTGCGCAAACAGCTTGCCCGTTGAACCCACCGAGATCTGTACTTGATGTTGGGTATCTTGCTCAAACTGCTGGGCAATTTGTTGCAAGGGTTTATAAAAGTTGGCCGCCACCGCTACTTGAACGGTATCGGCGGCACAGGAAAAACTGAAAACACTCAGGGCGCTTAAGCCAAACAACAGCGCTTTAAAATTACATTTAATCATTACTACTACCTCGGTAAATACTTACTCAATAACGATCGTTAGCTTTAAACGAAACACTCACTGTAACTAGAACATTCTGCGCAGCTAGGCGCACGGCACACGTAATCGCCTCCTTGTTGGCATAAGTAGCGATAGAAAAACCGCTTCCAGCGCATGTTGTTGGTATTCATGGCATGCAAGTCAGGAAAGTTATACTTGAGTAAGTCGCCTAATTCGGCTCGTTCACTTAGGCCTAAGCTGCGCCATAGGTGGGCCTGCGATAAACAAGCGGTAGCAACAACAATCGCCATTTGCAGCGCATAAGGCGCTTTAGGGTTGGCGTATTCTATCAGTACATTAATCAGCTCATTACGTTCTTGAGCGCGTAAACTAAACACCTCGGCAAGTACTTCCGAACGCTTTCGCAGATTAGCTTTGAACGGTTGCCGCCATAACAGTTCTTGATTCTCTACTTCTCGGCTACTAACGGCCCGTTTTAGCTCCAAATAACTGGCGTTATCCAAACCTAAACCATGAGGTAAGGCGGCATTCCCACCCAGTTGAGCCAAAATAATACTTTTAAACCAAGCTCGGTTTCGCAGAGACATGGGGTAAGTCACCTTGCTTAAGGCTTGCTCCCAAGCGAGCCCAATATAACTATCGTCGGCTTCTAGCAACTGATGTTCCATAGTTCCTCCTAGCTTGAAAAGGCAATCACATTTGGATCTTGTGGCAAGCCCGTCAAAGAGCCCGGCGGGTTAAGGGCTTGGCCTTGCGCGTCAACAATGGCGGTTTCTACCGGACAAATTTGCGCACACTGAGGCCCCTTACCTAGGGTTTTACACTCGTTACAGCGGTGTTCAATGATGCTGAACTTAGCGTCGGCACTCGATACCGCGCCCTGAGGGCACACCTCTTTACAGGCGTAACAGGAAATACAGGCTTTAGTAATTGATAAGGCCATTATCCACACTCCCCTACACTACAAGCTGATGCTTTGCTGCGTTGTGCTTGCAACTGCTGTTGAATAGCGCTTAGGGCTTGCTCTATGTCGCGTAGCGCGTATTGGGTGGTCACTTCTACGCCCAGTTCGGCTAGCTCTTGTTTGGGGGCTAAACCGATTCGGCTACATAGGATTTGGTCGAAGTGATTAAGCGCAGACAAATCCTTTTGTTGGCTCTCAGGCTCGCATTCGTCACTACCCGAGCAGTACTGCTGCCAACTAAAATCGGCTTGTTTGTCGATGCAATCGGCACTTACTAAATAAGTGCTAAATTCACTGGCGTGACCAAAGTGCTGGTCAATCAGCAGCTTGCTCTTACTGGCAATGGCAATACGTAAGGGTTTGTTACTCGCCGGGGCATTTTCCAAGGCGGCGATGTCGATGTCTTGGCCTAGTTTACCCACCGCGTCGGCGCGACATTGTTGGCAATGGGTCATTTGGCTCATGCTTTGCCCTGCCAGCGCTCTGGCTTGGTCTAATTCTTCTTTGGTGGGGCCGCGCTGTCCCATTAAACCAAAATAGGTACCATGGGCGGGGTCAGAAATTAGCGGCATAACATTGTGAATGAATGCCCCGTAACGACCTAATTCTTCGGCAAGCGCTTCGATATGGTGATCATTGATCCCTGGGATCAATACCGTGTTTACCTTTACTAACATACCCGCTTTAATGGCCGCCTCTAAGCCCATTAACTGGCGATCAATCAGGGTTTGTGCTGCCAGTCTACCGCGTAGCCGTTGCTGATTAAAATACACCCACGGGTAAATCTTCTGGCCAATGTTGGCGTCGATACAGTTGATGGTGATGGTAAGGTGTTTTACCCCTGCCTTAATTAAATCATTTAGTTGGTCGGGTAAGGCCAAACCATTGGTAGAAATACATAAGTGAACGTCACTATCCACTTTGGCAATCGCTTTTAAGCTAGCCAAGGTTGCCTTAGGATTAGCTAAGGGGTCGCCCGGCCCAGCAATACCCACCACTTGGGTTTCGGGTACGTGTTGTTTGACCTTTTGAAAACGTCTGGCGGCCATAGCTGGCGACAACAACTTAGACACCACCCCGGGGCGGGTTTCGTTGCTGCAATCGAATTTGCGGTTGCAATAGTTACACTGGATATTACATGCCGGCGCTACCGGCAAGTGCATTCTGGCATAACGATGCCCTTCTTTAGAAAAGCAAGGATGCTTCTCAACCAAGGCTGCTTGCTCTTTAGTTTTTGTATCTTTGGACTGCTCGCCGAGTGCATGAATAGTCATATAAAGCTTCCCTGTTAACCTTTTTTATGACTAAATTGCAATCCGCGTACCACCAGCAACATTCATATAAAACAATAACTTAGTGATATTTTATTTGTGAGAGAAGGAAATTGGCTGTCGGGTTTGTCGCAAATCCGACAGCCGAAGGTTTACATTTGGCGGACGTTGATGTTCATGGTTTGAATGCGATAAGCGATTTGACGCGGCGTCATATTGAGTAGCCTTGCCGCTTTCGCTTGTACCCAACCGGCTTGCTCTAGCGCTGCAATCACCCGTTCGCGTTCATCCATGTCCGAATTTTCAACCACCGGTTTCTCGACGGGAACCCGTGGGGTAAATTTAGGCCCATCGAGCCCGTCCAATACAATCAGGTCTTGGTCGATTATGCCACTTTCGCTCATTACCGACGCCCGCTCCAGCATGTTTTCGAGCTGACGCACGTTACCCGGCCAGTCATAGCCCATCATCATGCGAATAGCACTGTCGGTTAAGGACAATTCACGGCGTTGTTGCTTAGACAGTTTCTCTAATAAAAACTCGGCTAAGTCGGGTAAATCTTCAATACGTTCGCGTAACGGGGGCGGAAACATCGGCATAACATTCAGTCGGTAGTACAAGTCTTCACGAAAGCGCTCTTGTTTCACTTCCTCTTCTAGGTTGCGGTTGGTGGCGGCCAAAATCCGCACATCCACATGCAGGGTTTGAGTACTGCCCACTCGTTCAAACTCTCCTTCTTGCAGTACCCTAAGTAACTTAGCTTGGAAGGCAGCGGAAATTTCACCAATCTCATCGAGAAATAAGGTGCCGCCGTCGGCCATTTCAAAACGCCCTTTGCGCTGTTTAACTGCGCCAGTAAAGGCCCCTTTTTCGTGGCCAAATAATTCCGACTCCAACAAGTTGTCGGGCAAGGCGGCGCAGTTTAGCTTAATAAACGGCCCAGTGGCGCGCGGCGAATTATAGTGAATGGCGTTGGCAATTAGCTCTTTACCGGTGCCCGACTCACCCCGAATTAATACCGTACTATCCCACTTAGACACTAAGCGGATTTGTTCAAATACTCTACGCATTACCCGTGAGTGACCCACGATGTTGTCCATTGAGTAATTGCTTCTCACCTTGCGACGTAGCCGATCTCGCTCGGCTTGAAGCTGGTCGGTTTGCACCGCCACATCTTTAGCCAGCAATACACTCTTGGCAATTAGGTTAGCGGTCATTTCCAAGAAACGAGTAAACAGCGGCAGCTTACTGGGATCATCCAATAAAGGCTGCGCCGCCAATACCCCTAATACTTCGGCATTTTTCTTAATTGGCACCGCAATAAAGGGCAAATCCAAGGCGTAAAGGTCTAACTTATCAGCAAAGCGTAGGTCATTAGACACTTTGCTTAACACAATCGGCTGTTTCTGGCTTAATACTGTACCTACTATCCCTTCACCCGCTCGATAACGAACATTCTTAGGCATGTTGCTGCCATCCAATTTAGGCGAATGAACGGTATCGATGGTAAGCATTTGCTCGTTTTCTTCCATTAAGGCCAACATGGCATGCTGCAACATCGCCTTGTCGTGTAATACCTGCAATACCTTACTAACACTTTGCTTATAATCTAAGCTGTTGGTTAATACGCTGCTTACTTCATATAGCGCAGCTAAATGACTTTCGGCTATATGTGTTTCACGCTTTGTTGAATATTCCATTACTCACCTCGCTTATTCCGACGCAGCGGGAGAACAATACGTGCCTTACAACCGCCTAATGATGTACTTTGATACTGAACCGTGCCGTTATGCTCGCTAACCACTTGTTGCACAATACTTAAACCCACTCCTCTACATCCATTGTTGTTAAGGGGTTTAGTACTGTAGAAGGGCTCAAATACCTTTAATTGCAGTTCTTTTTTAATTCCCGGGCCACTGTCTTCCACGGTAATCTCGATATCCTCATCAATCAACTGAGTACTACACACAATGTCTCTGCGGCTTTTTTTACCAAAATCAATCGCTTCAATGGCGTTGTCGATGAGTTGCTTTAAGGCCACGCGCAGCCTAGAGGGCTGGCCATTAAATGTAGGCAAAGTGCCATTCAGGCTCAGTTGCAAGGTAATGCTGCGTTTAAGCAGGCGCTCGCTGCTCATTTCGGTCACCTCGTGTACCAGCTGATTCACATTCACCGATTGCATAGGCTCTTGAGCCTGCTGTGGTAGCGCGCTTTGTAGTTGGGCTATAGCCGCATGACCAGCTTCTAAGCCCGCTTGCATGGCGTCGATACGCGCGCATTTATTCGACACACCACAGAACATTTGCAGCGCTGCATCTATAACGTTAATTGGCCCCTGAATTTGATGAATGGCTGCATGCAAGGCCTCTTGCATGCTATGAAAAGCTTCCGTTTCTGCGGTAGAGCGACGTAGTTCTTCCAAACGTTGCTGCTCTTGGCGACGCCGTTCACGGGTCACTTCGCTCAAGGTGATCACCCAGTATCGGGCGAATTTAGGCACAAAGTAGTCGTCTACCTCTGAACCGGTGAGTTCCACCGAAGACAAACAACAAGAAAACCAGCGCTTACCTTCACCCCGGCCTATTTCAATATTGAAGTTATGTCCTTCGGGAAAGTGCTCGTAAGCTTGTCCCTCGGTTTTTTGCAGGCGATTTCCCAGTTGCCCCATGGCTAAGCTCACGGGCTCACTACCAAAGTCACTACGTAGCGTTTTATAAGCTAAGTTATCTAATACTATCTGTTGCTTATCATTCACCAAGGCAATCGCTACCGGCGCGGTATTGAGTACTGCCTCCACCATGGCCTTTTGATTGGCCGCTTTAGTTTGGCTTTGATGACGTTGGCTAATATCTTCGTGCACACTCATGTAATGAGTAATTTGACCACTTTGGTCTTGTAAGCCGGTAATAGACAGTTGCGCCAGATAACGTTGGCCGTTTTTTTTGCGGTTAATTAGCCGTCCTTGCCAATTACCACCACTGCGAATGCAATCCCATAGCTCCTGATACACCCCTAACGGTGTGGTTTTGTAACTCAGTAAGGAATGATTCTTACCAATTAGTTCATCTTGCCGGTAACCGGTTACCTGAGAGAAGCGTTGGTTAACAAACACAAAATTAGCGTTTAAATCACCAATCGACATCGCCATTGGCATTTGCTCTAAGATCTGAAAGCACTGCTCTAGGATCTTTTGTTTACTGATTGGCGTCGGCTGGTTGAGCGCTTCTTCCAAGGTAGACTTAATTTGATTCATCATCGTATCAATCCCTTGCATTGCTAAGTTAAGTGCTAAACAGTGCAATGCAAGGGGTATTCCCGAGTGACAAGCCAGAACTGACGCGGCCTATTTAGATAAGCTTTGTTTGATTTACAACAAAATTTGTTAGCTTACTGATGTCATTTGTTGGGTTTATTACTGAAAAACCGCCCCAAAGGTAGTCTGTTCTCAGCCGCTAAGCGCCCATCTGAACGGTGTTTTTCCCAACTTTGGAGCATTTCACCATTTTGGTACCTAGCTTGTGGTTATTTTTCGGGAGGCTCTTATTGGGTACTAAAAAATCCCGACATTGGCTTGATTAAACACACAGCTCACAAGTCCTTTTTAAAATGTTCCCCTTGTTGGATTTACAACAAATCCACTTTTGTCACAGAGCCGTTTTGTCAGGTTTATCTATCTCTAGCCACTCACAAAAAAACACTTCAACAAACATTAATCCATTGTTTTAACTGTAAATTTTATGCTCATCATGGCTCTTCAGTAATTTGGTACAGTCCATGCAACGCAAGCTAGCACAGTAAGCTTAACTAGATTTTGGAGTTCCCAGTGGCTGAATATCTTCTTATTTTCATCAGTACTGCAGTGGTCAACAATGTGGTGCTTGGTAAATTCTTGGGCTTATGCCCATTTATGGGGGTGTCGAACAAAATCGACAGTGCTTTAGGCATGGGCTTAGCCACTACCTTCGTACTTTGTTTAGCCGCAGTGGCAGCCTGGCTGATTGAATCACTGCTACTGGCACCACTGGGAATTCAGGTAATGCGTATTCTGGTACTGATTGTGGTGATTGCCGCAGTAGTACAACTTACCGAGCTAATGATTCAAAAAAATAGCCCCGAGCTTTACCAAGCCTTGGGGATATTCCTTCCCCTTATTACTACCAACTGCGCGGTGCTAGGTGTTGCCCTGCTAGTGGTACAAAACGATATGAACTTTTTAGAAACGCTGTGTTACGCCTTTGGTTCGGCGGTCGGTTTTAGCCTAGTAATAGTGTTATTTGCTGGTTTACGACAACGCCTCAAGCTGGCAAAAGTTCCTGCAGCCTTTGCCGGTTTACCGATTGCCTTTATTACTGCGGGCCTGCTGTCGATGGCTTTTTTAGGCTTTAGCGGCATGGTGAGCAAATAGGAGACTAACGATGATTTATATTTCTATCTTAATCCTTTTTCTCCTTGGCGCCGGCATTGGTGCGCTACTGGGCTGGGCCTCTAAAGCGTTAAAAGTAGAGGGCGACCCAAGAGTAGATGAACTCGAAGCCATGCTACCTGGTGGCCAATGTGGTCAATGTGGTGAAGCGGGTTGTCGCCAAGCCGCCGAAGCCATGGTGGCGGGTCGCTTACAGCCAAGCTGCTGCCCTCCTGGCGGAAGTGCCTTGGCGTCTAGCATCGCCAGCTTATTGGGAGTGGAACTTGATGGCAATACCAGCTCAGTACCCATGATCGCTTACATCGATGAAGCCAACTGCACGGGTTGTAATCGCTGCTTTAAAGCCTGCCCCTTCGACGCGATTGTAGGTGCTAGCAAGCAAATGCACACCGTAATTAGCCAAGTTTGTACTGGCTGCCGACTATGTGAAAAAGCCTGCACTCAAGGCTGCTTAAGCATGCAACAGCAAGCCGAGCAACTGAATACTTGGCAGTGGCCAAAACCCCAGATCGCTTAAGGAACCGACATGTTTAGTTTAAAATCAAAACCCTTTAGCGGCGGTGTTCATCCTAAGGGTTATAAAGAGCTTACCCAACAACAAAGCATTAGCCGTAGCTTTGAACCCGACCGGGTTTATTTGGGCATGCAACAACGTAACGGCTCAATGCTTCATTGCCTCGTCAAAGAGGGGGAACCGGTATTTAAAGGCCAGCTTATTGCTAGAGGTAGCAATGAGATGACCGTACCGTTGCACTCGCCGGTAAATGGTACGGTGCTTGAAATAAAGCCCTTTTTAAGCAGCCACCCTTCTGCAATAAAAAGCCAAACCTTAGTGATAGCCAATAATGGGGATAATCGTTGGGGCGAAGATTTTCCACCCAGTGATTATCTTAAATTAAGCCACGAGGAGATTGTGCAACGGATCTTAGACGCAGGCGTAGTAGGTTTGGGCGGCGCTGGTTTTCCTAGTGGCATCAAACTGCGTTTAGCGCGTAAAGCCCATGTACATACCCTATTAATTAATGGTGGCGAATGTGAGCCTTATTTAACCTGTGATGACCGTTTAATGCGCGAACAGGCGGCCGAGATCATCGCCGGGATCAACATCATGCTGCGAGCGGTTGGCGCAAGCAAAGCCATGATTGCCATTGAAGACAACAAACCCGAGGCGATAGCGGCCATGACAGCGGCCAGCGAGGAATTTAAGGCCTTAAGCATTCATGTGGTACCTAGCCTTTACCCTATGGGGTCAGAGCGCCACCTAATAAAAGCGGTAATGGGCGTTGCCATTCCACCGGGACAACTCAGCACTGCTCAGGGCATCTTGGTACACAACGTAGCCACCGCTAAAGCGATTTACCAAGCCGTGCGCTTTAAGCGTCCTTTGGTGGAACGAGTTATCACCGTTTCCGGCGACGCGGTTGAATCCCCCACTAACATTACTGTTCCCATTGGCAGTTTAGTTTCACAAGTTATTGCCGAGTGCGGTGGTTTAAAGGTAGAGGCAAAACGCTTGATTGCTGGTGGCCCAATGATGGGACAAGTCTTACCTTCTCCCTTCGTGCCCATCGATAAAAGTATCGGCGGGTTACTTGCTCTAAGTGAAGACAAAATTAACAAACGGGAAAGCCAAGACTGTGTGCGCTGTGGTAACTGCGTAAAAGTATGCCCTATGGGTTTAATGCCTTTCCAAATGGCTGCCTACAGCAACCATGACGATTGGGATGGCGCCCGTGAGTTTGGCTTAGATTCATGCTTGCTATGTGGTGCTTGTAGTTATATCTGCCCTTCCAGCATCCCATTAGTGCAGTATTTTCAGCATGCTAAGTCGAATATCAACGCTCAGCGCAGTATGGTGCAAAAGTCCAACCTAGCGCGCCAGTTGACCGAGGCACGACAACAACGCCTAGCCAAAGAAGCGGCAGCAAAAGAAGCCGCTAAACAAGCCAAAGCGGCAAAACGTAAACGTCCGGCTCGCGCACGTAAATCACAAGGAGACAGTGAATGAGCAAATTTAATCCCGTTGCGGCGCCGCACACCCACTCCGGTACATCAACCACTAACATCATGTATTTGGTGGTGCTAGCGCTAAGCCCTGCTGCCTTATACGGTATTTGGTTGTTCGGCGTGCCTGCACTCACCGTTTTTCTTAGCTGCTGCCTAAGTGCGCTAGTGACTGAACTGATTTGCTTACAGCTACAGAAAAAAAGCTGGCAGCTAGCGGTAGATGGCTCGGCGCTGCTCACCGCTTTGTTATTGGCCATGAGCCTACCGGCTAGCACGCCTTGGTGGGTGGCCGCCTTTGGTTGTAGCTTTGCAATCTGCCTAGGCAAACATGTTTACGGCGGCCTAGGCCATAACCCCTTTAACCCCGCCATGCTAGGGCGGGTAATGTTGTTAATTTGTTTTCCGGTTGAGCTAACAAACTGGCAAGCTATCTCCATTCCAGAGCTTAGCGCCAGTGGCTTGGTATTTAGCCAAGCGTGGATGGGCATTGATGGCGTTAGCGCCGCCACCCCGCTGGCCGACCTACAACAAATCAGCCAATGGAAAGAATTATTACTCGGCCAGCATGCCGGCAGTATGGGTGAAACCAGCGCCTTACTGATTGCCTTGGGCGGCCTATTTCTGATCTGGCGTGGCATTATTCGGCCCTACATTCCTTGCGCCCTACTTATGGGGCTGCTGCTTCCAGCCAGCATCGCACATCTGATTAACCCCAACGTTTATGCCTCTGGCTTAGCCCATCTATTGTCAGGCGGAGCCATGTTAGGCGCATTTTTTATTGCTACCGACATGGTAACCTCACCTACCAGCCCACGTGGCCAAATATTGTTTGGCGCAGGCTGCGGCTTATTGATCTGGTTGATCAGAAGCTTTGGCAGCTATCCAGAAGGGGTCGCCTTCGCGGTATTGATCATGAATGCCAGCACTCCGGTGATCGACCATTACTTAAAACCCAAAGTCTTTGGTAGCCAATCTGTATTTAAGCGCAATAAAGGAGCCCAATAATGAGTACAACTTGGGTAGAAAAACACATTAACAGCAATGTGTATCAATCGGTTTCGCTGGCCATTGCGGTAGGGATCTCCGCCGCGTTACTGCTGGGCTTAAATACTATTACCGAACCGGCTATTGCCGAGCGGGTAAGAGAAGACAAACTAGCGGCGATAGACTTAGTGATGCCAGCTGAAAACTACGCCAATGCCCTACTCGATACCGAGCATGACTTCGATGTAGATGGCCGTCATTACACGGTTTATAACGCTTTAGATGAAAACGGCGTAGCCAGTGGATATGTGGTGCAAGTTAGTGCCAACGGCTATTCCGGAGAAATTAAATTGGTGGTGGGAGTCGATGCGCGCTTAAGCATTACCGGAGTTCGGGTATTAAGCCACAGCGAAACACCGGGCTTGGGTGACAAAATTGAAGTAGAGAAAAATCCTTGGGTATTAAGTTTCAACGGCAAAAATTTAAGCAATACCACCTCTAAACAATGGGCGGTTAAAAAGGACGGCGGCCAATTTGATCAATTTACCGGTGCCACCATTACCCC
>NZ_JBNKPP010000251.1:0-2858 GCF_050295395.1 Agarivorans sp. | reverse complement strand
TTCTTCTTGATGGTGCCGTTAATCATCATCGGGGTGAAGCGTAAGAATACTAAGGCGATGTTCCAAATTGCTTTAGTGATCATGATGTTTGCCCTTGCGGCCATGGCGATTTTTGCCAACAACCTCTGGGTATTGAGCGTGGCCGTGCTGCTGTTTTTTACCGGCTTTAACTACCTTGAGGCGTCGCTGCCGAGCTTGATTGCGAAATTCTGCCCAGTTGGTGAAAAAGGCTCGGCCATGGGCGTCTATTCGACCAGCCAATTCTTAGGCGCCTTCTGTGGCGGTATGCTCGGTGGCGGTGCGTTCCAATTAGTCGGCGCCGTGGGCGTGTTTATCGTCGCACTGGTATTGATGGGCGTTTGGTTATTATTGACCCTAGGGATGAAAAATCCTGTGCTGCTTAAGAGTTACACCTTAGAGGCCGAAGTTAAAGACAAAGCCCAAGCGCGGGATATGGCGTCGCAGTTGTCACAATTGATGGGTGTGGTCGAAGCGATTGTGGTGTTAGACGAGAAAGTTGCTTATCTCAAAGTTGACGAGCATTTCGATTTAAGAGAAGCCCGAGCTGTGTTAGGCTCTGCTCAATAATATGTGTTATTGCCGCGAGTTTTAGGGAAGCGGATTTTCCCTTGCGGCAACAATTATAAACAACATACTGAATTAATAGATTATTTAAAGAATCGCAGGAGATTTCAATGGCCAGTCGTGGTGTTAACAAGGTAATTTTGGTTGGCAATTTGGGACAAGATCCAGAAGTACGTTACATGCCAAACGGTAACGCAGTCGCTAACATCACAGTAGCGACCAGCGAATCGTGGAAAGACCAACAAGGTCAACAGCAAGAGCGTACTGAATGGCACCGTGTGGTTCTGTTTGGCAAGTTGGCTGAAATTACGGGTGAGTACCTGCGTAAAGGTTCACAGGTTTACCTCGAAGGTAAACTGCAGACGCGTAAGTGGAAAGACCAAAGCGGTCAAGATCGTTACAGCACTGAAGTGGTTATCGACCAAAGCGGTAGCATGCAAATGTTAGGTGGTCGCAATCAAGGCCAAAGTCAAGGTCAAGGCCAAGGTGCACCTATGGGTGGCATGCAACAAAACGCCGGTTACCAAGCGGCACCGGCTCAAACTGCGCCAGCGCAAAACCAATACGCGCCAGCACAGCAAAGTTACCAAGCGCCTGCACAGCAGCCACAATCTGGCTACAATCAGCAGCCAGCTCAGCAAAGCTATGGCCAGCAACAGCAATCCCATGCTCAGCCACAGCAAGGTGGTTATGCGCCTAAGCCTGCTGCTCCAGCGTATCAAGCACCAGCGGCACCTGCACAACGTCCAGCGCCACAACCACAACAAAACTTTACCCCAGATTTGGATGATGGTTGGGACGACGATATCCCGTTCTGAGCTTGATTATCTAGCATAGTGCTAAGATTCAAAAACAAGGCCCCGTTTACGGGGCTTTGTTTTAATTGAAATTTTTCCGTAGATAGCAAAACGTTGAGTTGCTTTCAAACTATTTACAGGATGTAAAGATGGAACGATTTTATGAGTTGCAGAGTTTTTACCATCGAGATGTTTATTTTGTGTATGGCGAGCGAAATGTACAGTCTTATGCTGATGCCTTGACTCAACCATCGAATGGCGTTGACACCTTTTACTATGAAGTAGATATCCTTGATGATGAGATAACGCAATACGACATTTTACCCACCCTTGGACCAGAGCTGGTGAGCGCAGCATTTGTTGAGCAATTTCGAGATGTTATAGGTCAAGCGGTTCAATTTATTCCCGCCGAAATTTGTGATGCACAGGGGAATATCAATCGGCAGTTTTATGGGATGCAAGTGCTTAATCGTTATGCCTGTGTGGATTTTACTCGATCGCAGATAAGCCATCGCACCTATGGGCAACACCGTTTTTTGCAGATCCATTCCTTGGTGATTGATGCTAGTCAAGTGATTGAACCATCGATATTTTCTTTACAGGAAAAGTTGGGCTATATCCTAGTGAACCAAGCTCGCTATCACTTGTGTCAGTCGCTGCGGGGCGTGGAGTGTTTGCCGTTGGACTAGGCATTTGGATCGAGATTTGAGTGAAATTATTTCTAAAGATATTTTGCTAAATATCAAAGTGATAATTGCTTTTGGTACGGTGTAAGGTATTGATTTTGTGACTTAAAGCCTTTTAGCGGCTATAGTAAAAAGTCAATTTATCAGTACTGAGGTTAGCATTTTCTCCGGTTAGTGAACCCAATTGGGAGGAGAAAATGAATTTTTATGAATCATTTCAAGCGAATCCAGTTTAAACACCTGTGGCTATGGTTGCTATTTATCAGCGTGGCCTTGCCCTTAAGAGCGGTTGAAGCGCCTTTGTGGCCAGAGTCGGCCGATTTACCCTTAAGTCAACGGGTGCACACAGGCACCCTGACTAACGGGTTGCACTATCTGTTGGTAAACAACAAAACTCCCGAACAGGCCGTGATCGTCCGTATGCGGGTCGATGTGGGATCTGTGATGGAAACGGATGCCGAGCAAGGTCTGGTGCATTTTTTAGAGCATATGGCATTTAATGGCTCTACCGGACTTGCGGCGGGGGAGATGATCCCAACCTTACAACGTTTAGGCTTAAGTTTTGGGGCCGATACCAATGCGGTGACTGAATTCCAGCAGACGGTTTATCAGTTTAATTTACCGAGCAATAGCCAAGATAAAGTCGATACCGCTTTGTTTTTAATGCGCGAAATCGCCGGTAATCTGTTGCTGGATCCCGCGCTTATCGAGCGTGAAAAGGCAGTGGTCTTGTCTGAACTGCGTGAGCGTAGCAGCGCCGATTTAGAAAACTATCGTCACCAGTTAGCCT
>NZ_JBNKPP010000250.1:0-1926 GCF_050295395.1 Agarivorans sp. | reverse complement strand
GCTGCCATGGCTAACTTTTCTGCCTTGCTGAACGATAACCTGACCGAACTCAACTGGGTGGGTTTTTACGTGATGCGTGGTGACCAACTGGTGTTGGGTCCTTTCCAAGGTAAAGTGGCCTGTACCCGTATTCCTATGGGTAAGGGCGTGTGCGGTACCGCCGCACAAACCAATCAGACGCAGCGCGTCGCCGATGTGCATCAATTTGATGGTCATATCGCCTGCGATTCGGCCAGTAATTCTGAAATTGTTATCCCAGTCCGCGCCGATGGTAAGGTTGTGGCCGTGCTGGATATCGATAGCCCTATTTTTGACCGCTTCGATGAAGAGGACCAAAAGGGCTTGGAATTATTGGTAAAAAGCTTCGAAAACTGCCTATTTGCTTAATTTGCGTACAATAACGCATAATTCATAGTCGCAATCGGTGGCGTGCGCCTTATAATAGCGCATGCACTGATAAGGCTTATGTTGAGCACAGCCAAAATAAGCCTTATAGGTTCTGCCGTAAAAAATTGTTAACTTATATTTTTTGACTTTAGTTAACTCGGCGAGAATGCTAATTTGTACTTTGGCTCATATGTGGGCTTAACCAAGATAAACGACTCGTAAGAAGCTGATTTTTATCACCTCGGATTCGATGTCCCTTTTTAACTGTGGAAGTAATGATGGAATCAACAGATAAGTTGACCGACACCAACGCAATTTTGGCGTATTTGTATGAAACATTTCCTTTGTGCTTTATTGCTGAAGGTGAAACTAAGCCATTAAAAATCGGATTGTTTCAAGATTTGGCTGAAAGGTTGGCTGATGATTCTAAAGTCAGTAAAACTCAACTGCGAGTTGCCTTAAGACGCTACACCAGCAGCTGGCGCTACCTGAAATCGGTAAAAGCCGGTGCACAGCGTGTAGACCTCGACGGTCAACCATGCGGTGAGTTAGAGCAAGAGCATATCGATCATGCTCAAGCTATGTTGAAAGAAAGCCAAGATAAAGCCAAAGCTAAGCGTGCTGCTCAAGCACCTAAAGCGGCACCTGCTGGCAAAGCGCCTGCGAAAAAAGCCCCTAAGAAAGTGGCTGTACCGGCACGTAAGACTGAGCGCCCAGCAAAAGCTGCACCTAAGGCTGAACCTGCGGTTAACTTAGTGCAAGCACAATTGACCGATCTAACCAAGAAGCAACGTGTCAATGTTAAGTTAGGTATGACGCCAGTAGCCGGCGTGATCACCGACATTAACAAAGAGGACATTCATGTTCAGCTGGATAGCGGCTTAACGGTAAAAGTGAAAGCGGAACATATCCTGCTGTAATCATTTAATCAAACGGAGTAACTTGTTGATGCGAAAACTCACTTTGGCTACATCCATTGCCACTGTTTTTGTCGGATTCTCGGCTTGGGCTGTACCACCCACGATTCAAATCAGCGAGTTACCCACTCTCAAGCAGGAAGCGCAGCATAAAGTGGCGAGTAAGCGAGTGACGGATTTATACACTCGTTCCCACTATCACAGATTCGCCTTAGACGATGCGTTTTCGGCGCAGATCTTCGACCGTTACCTGCAGCAACTCGATTACCGTCGTAATGTGCTGACGCAAGCCGATGTTGACAGTTTTAAGCCTTATACCAATCAATTCGATGATATGTTGAGTTCGGGCGATCTTGACCCTGCCTACAAGATGTTTGATTTGGTGCAAAAGCGTCGCTACGAAGGCTTTGTGTACGCGCTTTCTCTGCTCGATAAAGAGATGGATTTCACCGTGCCAGGTGATGCCTACGAGTACGACAGAGAAGATGCGGCTTGGCCAAAAGATCAAGCCGAAATCAACGAGTTGTGGCGCCAACGTGTTAAATACGATGCGTTGAATCTGAAACTCACAGGCAAGAAATGGCCTAAAATCGTTGATATTCTGCAAAAGCGTTATAACAAC
>NZ_JBNKPP010000249.1:0-2065 GCF_050295395.1 Agarivorans sp. | reverse complement strand
TAGTAACACAACGTCAGTTATTGCAACTTCTCAGCAGCGGTGAATTCCAATCCGGCCAGATAGTTGCTGATGCACTTGGACTTAGTCGTACTGCAATTGCCAACCATATCAAATTACTGCAAGAGCTCGGACTTGATATATATAAAGTAAAAGGTAAAGGTTATCGACTGGCACAACCATTAAGCTTGCTCGATGCTACATCCATTATAAAGCTTAAAGCTAAAACGGCACCTGATGTACTGGTGCAGAGTATTACTGACTCTACCAACAGCCAGCTAATGCAAAAAGTAATAGAAGGTATTGTTAAGACGCCGGGCTATGTCATTGTTGCTGAAGCGCAAACTGCAGGACGTGGGCGGCGTGGTCGAGCCTGGTATTCACCGTTTGGTGCCAGCTTGTATTTTTCAATGTATTGGCGCTTAGAGCAGGGGGTGCAGGCTGCAATGGGCTTAAGCCTGGTGGTGGCGATCGCGCTATCACGCGTAATTGAGCGTGAGTTTCACTTATCGCCAAGCGTTAAGTGGCCGAATGATGTTTATATTGACGGCAAAAAGCTTGCAGGTATTCTGGTCGAATTAGCAGGCCAGGCGGATGCCGCTTGCGACGTCATTATCGGTATCGGCCTGAACATTCAATTACCCCAACAATCGCATAGTTATATTGATCAGTCTTATACCGATCTCTCGTCAAACGTTGATCGGCCGGTTGACCGAAATAAGCTTGTCGTTAATTTACAAACCGAACTCATTACCCTGCTGCAACAATTTAGTGATCGCGGTTTTGCCGAGTTTGCCGCTGAATTTAACCGCCGGGATCATTTCCATCTGCAATCGGTGAAGCTTTCTGGCAGTACAGAAACGAACGGCTTGTGTCTGGGGGTCGACAAACAGGGCGCCTTACTGATAAAAACAGACTCTGGTTGTGAGACTTTTTTCGGTGGCGAACTTAGCCTGCGCGCAGGAGCCTGACATGTACTTATTACTGGATATTGGTAACACCAGAGAAAAAGCGGCGTTGGTTAAACAGGGTAAAGTTACCGCCTTGCCTCAGCTTGCCCCGGAAAACCTGGCGAAACTCTCACTTAAAGCGGTTTATTACGCTAGTGTCGCTTCGCAGGAAAAAGTGGCGGTTATTAAGCAATTGCTCGGCCTTGAGGACTTACCCTGGCGTCAGGTGCATGCGGATGCGCAAGCATACGGTGTTACCAGCGTTTACCAGCAACCACAAACGCTGGGAGTCGACCGCTGGTTAGCGATGTTGGGCGCGCAATTATTGTTTCCGTCGACCTCGACGCTTATTGTTGATGCCGGTACCGCGGTTACACTCGATTGGTTAGATGCAGAAGGCCAACACCAAGGCGGTTGGATACTACCTGGTCTTAAAATGCAGCAGCATGCCGTAGTGAAAAATACGGCTAAGGTATTTAATTCAGAGATGTTTAATGGTCGCATGGAGCCGGGCGAGGATACCGTAACCTGTTTGCAAAACGGCTGTTTAGCCAGTGTTATAGGCGCAATTAGACTAGCGTGGCAACAAAACCCAGGGCAAAAGCTGTTGTTAACTGGTGGCGACAGTAAATTTCTAAAGCCTCACCTGATGGATTTACCGCTTGTCGTAGAGCCATTGCTTATTTTCCACGGTTTAGCCCGCTATATTGATATGTAATGCTTAAATTGCGCACTTTGTGAGCGCTTGGGCAGGAATTTAAGGCTTTTTTGGTTTTTTCTGTTGCGCACCATCAACCATTCCTCTAGAATTCGCACCCACTGACGTAGTGCCGCTTTAGCTCAGTTGGTAGAGCAACTGACTTGTAATCAGTAGGTCATCCGTTCAACTCGGATAGTCGGCACCATTTATTTAATAGTTAGCATTTAGCTAATTGTTTTGCCCAGATAGCTCAGTCGATAGAGCCATCGGGAATTGCATTGAAAATCCTCGTGTCGGTGGTTCGATTCCGCCTCTGGGCACCATTAATTCAAAGCCTCGCAATCGCGAGGCTTTTTTGTTTCTGTCCCCTCCAAATCACGATTTTACTTCCCGTAGGCGTGAAATTTAAAGAGCTATC
>NZ_JBNKPP010000248.1:0-1772 GCF_050295395.1 Agarivorans sp. | reverse complement strand
TTTGGTAGAGGCTCAAGCGCTGTCGGTTGAAACTATCGACTCTAAGGTACTTAATTTAGCCCAACAAGATGTTGTGTGGGACAGTGTTAGTGAGTTGATTCAAGATGTGCCTAACCAAGATATGCAAGGCATTAACATCGTCGAGTTCGCCGAGAATGACGCGCAATTGCAGCAACAAAAAGTCGCTGCGCTGATTGACACTCTGTCTGCAGAAGGTATCAGCGAGCTTGGCGTGATTGGTTTTCAACACTGTGACGATTTACCCAGCATTAATGCCATTTACAACATGCGTAAAAAGGCCGTGGGCCTGTTGGGTAATACCGAAGGCGCAGCTAAGCCGGTTGCCTTTACCGAAGATACTTGTGTACCACCGGAGAACCTAGCTGATTTTATTGTTGAGTTTAGAGCCTTATTGGACCAGCAAGGTCTGCATTACGGCATGTTTGGCCATGTGGACTCTGGGGTATTACATGTACGTCCTGCGCTAGATCTGTGTGACCCGCAGCAAGAAATATTGATGCGAGAAATCTCCGATCAAGTGGTCGCTTTAACTGCTAAGTATAAAGGCTTGATGTGGGGCGAGCACGGTAAAGGCTTCCGCTCAGAATATGGGCCGGCCTTCTTCGGAGAAGAGTTGTTTGCCGAGTTGCGTAAAATCAAAGCAGCCTTCGACCCTAATAACCAGATAAACCCCGGTAAAATATGTACTCCGCTGCACAATGAAGAAGGCTTGGTTTCGGTTGATGGCACTAAACGTGGCCAATATGACCGACAAATTGCAGTAGAAGTTCGTGATAGCTATAAAAATGCCATGGAATGTAACGGCAACGGACTGTGTTTTAACTACGACACCGCCAGTCCCATGTGCCCGTCATTTAAGGCCACTGGCGATCGTCGTTTTTCACCTAAGGGTAGAGCCGGATTAATGCGTGAGTGGCTACGTCAGCTCGCCGCTTTACAGGTTGACCCTTTAGCGCAAGAGCAGAAGCTTAACTCTGGTGCCTTGGCGCCAGATTCTTGGTTGCTGAAAATCCGTAACACCATGGCTAAAGCTAAAGGTGAATACGATTATAGCCATGAAGTTTATGAAGCCATGCAAACCTGCCTAGCTTGTAAGGCCTGTACTACCGGCTGTCCTATTAAAGTGGATGTACCTACTTTCCGTTCGCGCTTTTTAAATATTTACCATGGCCGTTATTTGCGCCCAGTTAAAGATTACTTTGTTGCCTACGTAGAAAGCTATGCACCGCTCATGGCCAAGGCTCCAAGGCTATTTAACAGCCTAATGGAGCCTAAATGGATTAGTCAGTTAATCACAAAATTCATTGGCATGGTTGATATTCCTAGCTTGAGTTATCCCACGCTAGCTAAGCGTTTACCTGAAAGCTTAGTAAGCAAATATGATTTTAAAGCACTACAGGGTTTAACTGAGCAACAAAAACAAAAAACCGTATTGGTGGTGCAAGACCCATTCACAACCTTCTACGAAGCTGAACTGGTAGAGGATTTTGTTAAATTGGCTAAATTATTGGGAATTAATCCGGTGTTATTGCCGTTTAAGCCTAATGGCAAACCGCAACATATCAAAGGTTTCTTGAGCAAGTTTAATAAATCGGCGCAAACCAGTGCTGCTTTTCTTAATCAAGTCGCAGAGTTGGGTATCCCCATGGTAGGGGTGGAGCCTGCCTTAGTGCTGTGTTACCGCGACGAATACAAGCATGCCCTAGGTGAACAGCGTGGCGACTTTGAAGTGCAAGTGGTGCAGGAATGGC
>NZ_JBNKPP010000247.1:0-8613 GCF_050295395.1 Agarivorans sp. | reverse complement strand
TTTATGTGTGATGACCAACATATTGACGCGGATATCTTCGCCTTGTTTTTAAACTCGGGCATTTACTTGGATTACGCCAAGGCCTATCTCAAACCAGAGCAGATAGATGAAATAGATATTAACGATTATTTGCCGCAGAATACTTAGTCGCCAACTACGATGTTGCGGCCTGCCTCTTTGGCCCTATATAGCCGCTCATCGGCTTGATTAAGCTGCGACTCTATGTGTTCTTCTAGATGATTAGTTACGCCAATGCTGACGCTGATGGACAAGGGTACATCCTTGTAGAAAAACTGAGTATTGGCGACCTGTTTTCGAAAGGCGTCTAATAACTGATAAGCTTTGGGATTAGTTAAGCCGCTTAATGCCACGCAAAATTCTTCACCGCCGGTCCGGGCAAAGAGAAACTTAGCCAAGCTGGTTTTTAGTAGACTAGCGAAATGACAGAGTACCGCGTCTCCCGCTTCATGGCCGTGCTGGTCGTTAAAGCGTTTGAAGTGGTCTATATCAAGTACCGCCATTGCCAGTTGGGTATTTTTTTGTTTTGCCTTGTGGTGCAGAATGCGGCCTTGTTCGATGAAATAGCGGCGATTAGGAATAGCAGTTAAGTAGTCTTGGTAAGCGGCTTTCTCTAGTTGTTCGATCAGTCGCAAACTATGTAGGCTGAGATTGACGCGGCATTGAAACTCTTCAATTGAAAAGGGCTTATTTAAATAGTCATTGGCCCCGTTCTTGATAAATTTGCTCGACACAGTGGCGTTGCCCGCGGCTGATAGGCCAATAATACCAATGCGGCGTTGTGCCATGGTATGGCGTACCTTATGCACTAAGGCAAAACCATCCATATTGGGCATTTGATAGTCACTAATCAGTAATTTTATCTCGGGGTCATCTTGTAGATGTTGATAGGCCTCGATGCCATCATTGGCCTCTACCACCTTAAACAAGTTACGTTTTAACAGGTTTACAATGTGTTTTCTTGCTAGTTCGGAATCTTCTGCCACTAAGACTTTAATGTGTTGGTTCAAGTTCAGCTGGTTAATTGTATTTAGCGCTTGTAAATAGGAATAACGGCCCTCTTTAAGTACGTAGTCAACCACGCCCTTATCTATTAATAAAGAGCGGGTCTGTTCGTCAAAAGACCCTGATAACACTACGGTGGAAAGTTGAACGTCTAATAGGAAATCGATTAATTCACCATTCGGCGCATCAGGTAAATGCAGATCGGCCAGTGCGGCAAAAAAGCTGTGGGGTTCGGCGTGGTATAAAGTTTTGGCTTGCTCTAAACTTGAGGCAAATACCGCTTCTAGTTGGTTTAGGTGGGGGGCTAGGTGGCGCAGCACTTTAAGTACGGTTTGACTATCTTCAACAACGAGAACCTTTTGCACAACTGCTTCCTTATCGCTCACTACGCTAGTGTGGGTCTGGACAAATGACATGTTCTGTTTAAAAAAGAATATAGCAGACTAAGTCACTGAGCCCGCTGATTTTTGTAAGTAATGATTGCTTTTTATCGCGTCATGTAAGTTTTAGCGCTGCTAGGCTTTGGCAACTTGAGTTTGCCCGCATGGCTTGTTATTAATGTTAGTCTTAGAGTTTTCACATAGATAAGGATTGCTTGTGTTCTGGGGTGAATTTTTAACGGTGGTGGTGGTGCATTTGTTGGCGGTGGCGTCGCCTGGCCCTGATTTGGCGGTGGTGCTTAAAAATAGTATTTCCCTAGGGCGTCGTTCAGCCATTTATACTTCCATTGGTGTGGGCTGCGGTATCTTGGTTCATGTTTGTTATTCGGTATTAGGCATTGGTCTTATTATTTCTCAATCCATCTGGTTGTTTAATATAATCAAATGGATGGGCGCCGCTTATCTTATCTGGATTGGTATTCAGGGCTTGCGAGCCAAGCAGAGGCAAATGCCCGAGTTAGCCGCTTCCCAAGAGCTTAAATTAAGTGACCGGCGTGCTTTCATCAGTGGATTTATGACCAATGGTTTAAACCCTAAGGCTACGCTGTTCTTCTTATCGTTATTTACCGTAGTGATACAAACCAGCACTCCATTAGCTGTGCAACTGGGCTATGGCTTGTACATGGTGGTGGCCACGATGCTATGGTTTTGCATGGTGTCTTGGTTATTTAGTACCGAGCGGGTGCGTCGTAAATTTATGCAAGTAGGCCATTGGTTTGACCGAACCATGGGTGTGGTATTGGTGAGTTTGGGAATTCGTTTGCTTTTAAGTAGTCGAAGTTAATATCAACTTAGGAAAATGGGAGCGCCATGAAGGCTGCCAGTTGGATGAGAAAATGGATCAGCGCTTGGCAGTCTTGCAAGCGCTGGCAACGGGTGACGGCCTATTTGGCCTGCGCATTTATGGTTTACGTGGTGGTGTCGCTGAGTTTGTTGCCTTGGCTGCTAAAACAGCAACTGGAAACACAATTAAGCGAATTGAGCGGTCACCCGGTGAGCGTACAAGAAGTGAGTTTCCATCCACTGAAGTTATCGCTAACCCTAAGACAGTTTGCCATCGCAGAATTAGACCCCGAAGCCCCACTGGCACTGCTGAGTTTTGAGCGTTTATACGTTGATTTCAGCCTTAGCTCGTTATTTTACTGGAGCTGGAACTTTGAAAAAGTCGAATTAGATGGCTTGTTTTTTCATCTCAGCCGACTAAAAGATGGTTCCTTAAACATTGCTAGTTTATTCCCCTCGACCGAAGTGGAGCCGGAAGCTCACGATGAAGAAAGCCCGGGTAGCGTGCCTAGATTGCGGGTCGATAATTTTGCCCTTCGTCAAGCAGAGTTTACCTTGAGTGATTACCAACCCGAGCAGGTGATTGATCTTTCTATCTCTCGTTTTGATTTGGCGTTCAGCGATTTTTATACTCAAAAAACCGGTGATGATGCCAATGCCTACAAAATTGATGCGCGAGTAGGGGACGGCGGGCAACTCTCTTGGAGTGGCTTAGTGGATCTGCCGGCTTCACAAGTATCAGGTCAGCTTAGCCTCAGCGATTTGCACTTGCTCAATCTGTTTGATTTTCTGCGCCCTTATACCGATATGCGAATTACTCAAGGGAAGGTATCAGTGAGCTCGGATTACCTGATTGACTATCAGAATGCTTTTAACCTGAGTACCCAAAATGGCCGCTTGGCTATCAGTGACTTCGAAGTGGAAGCTTTTGCGCAACCCAGGGCCAGCTTTGAAGCCTTGAGCTTGCAAAACATGGCATTTGATTTGCGCCAAGGCCAAGTTGAATTGGGAGACATTGCACTCAATGATGCGCACTTGGTAGCTAATTTTTCGGCTGACTCACAGCTAGATTGGTTGTCGTGGCTTGATTTGGCGTCTTTCGCTGCAGAGCCAGAGCCAGAGCCAGAGCCAGAGCCAGAGCCAGAGCCAGAGCCAGAAGCCGCGCCTTCTGTGGCGGAGGTTATACCGTTAGAGCTTGAGAAGGCCCCTGAAGAAGAAACCACCCAGAGTGCCTGGCGGGTAGCGAGTAATAGTATTGAGCTAAATCAGCTGGCGTTGGAGTTAGGTGAATCTTGGTTAGGTAGCCAGAAAACCCATCAGCTTGCTTTAGAACAAGTGAAAGTAGGGCCCTTTAGTAGTGATATGCAGCAGCAGACGGCTGTTTCCATTCAAGCCCTAGTTTATGATGAAAGCCCGCTACAGGCAGAGTTGTTGTTTGACGGCCCAGAACAGCGTTTAAGCGGTGACGTGGGCTTAAGCCAGTTGCAACTAAGCCAACTTGAAAAGTGGTATCGGCCCTTTGTTAAATTGAATTTGCAGCAGGGGCGTTTGTCCTTTAACAGTCAATTGGAAGTCTCTTTAGCCGAGCCGTTTAATGTGGCGAGCCATGATGGCGAGCTGCAAGTGGAACAGCTGAATTTAGTGCCAAGCGCAACGCCACAGTCATCATGGCTGAGCAATCAGTCGCTTACTGCCAGTGGTATTAGTTTTGACCTTAATCAGCAGGCGCTTTCCATTGCCAAGCTGGATAGCCAAGATTTGCAATTGCGCGCGGCTATTAATCAGCTGGGCGAGTTAGACGTTTTGCAAGACTTGGGCCTCGCTTCTTCGGCTCAGACTAAGGCGCCAGTGGTAGCCGCAGAGGCTGCAGAGTCGCCCACACAAGAGCCAGCTTGGTTAGTTACTATTGCTGAGCTTGATGCCCGCAATACCAAGGTTAATTTTACTGAGTCTTTTTCCGGCCAAGCGCTTAAACACCAGTTGTTGGCGCCACAACTCAGCCTTCGTGAGATCAGCTCAGACTTAGCCACACCCATTGCGCTAAAGTTACAGGTTGAAGCCGAGCAAGGCGGGGTGCTAGATCTGCAAGGACAGCTTGATGTCGCTCAGCAACAGGCCGACTTGGCCTTGCAGCTAAAGCAATGGCAATTGGCTTTTTATCAGCCCTATTTGAATCAGTTTACCGAGCTGGCTTTAGACTCGGCGGCCGTCACTAGCGAGCTTAAGTTACAAGTTAGCTGGTTAGAGCAACCAGCGCTGAAACTACAAGGTCCGCTGCGCATTGATGACTTAGATATTAAAGACCAACGTAGTCAGTCAGACTTATTAAAATGGTCGAGCTTCACCCTGAGTAACATCGATTTAGATAGCGCCAAACAAACCTTGGCGCTGGGTGAGATGAACTTTATTCAACCCTATTTCTTGATTGAAATTGCCGAAGACTTCTCAACTAATCTCTCTGGCATTGTTAAGTCTACAGAGACAGCTGAGCCTAGCAAAAACGCTTCGAGGGAAGCAGAGAGCGCCTCTGTGCCTTGGCAAATCAGCCTCGGGCAAACACAAATTAGCCAAGGTTTGGTCGACTTTGCCGACCGCTCATTAAACCCCAACTTTTCTGCTCGCATTGAGCAGGTAGAAGGCCATTTAGGCGCGTTAACCCAAGATCCCGAGCAACTGGCAGAAGTGAATTTAACTGGCGAGGTGGATGGTTATGCGCCGGTGAGTTTTGCCGGGGAGGTGGCTCCTTTGGCGAATCAACCGACCTTTGATGCCGCCTTAGATTTTAACCATTTGGAGTTAACCCGTTTAAGTGCCTATTCGGGTACCTACGCCGGTTATGTGATTGAGCGAGGGCAGATGTCTTTGGCTTTGGCCTATAAATTAAAGCAAGGTCAATTGCAGGGTTCGAACCAAGTGTATATCGAGCAGTTACAGTTAGGGCAACGCACCAATAGCGACAAAGCGACCTCTTTGCCAGTGGAATTGGCGATAGCCTTGCTAGAGGATGACAAAGGAGTCATCGATTTAGGATTGGAAGTCAGCGGCGATGTGAATGACCCCGACTTCAATGTGGCGGGGCTAGTATTCAAGGCCCTAGGCAACGCGATTAAAAAGATCATCACTTCGCCTTTTTCCTTATTGGGTTCTTTAATTGGTAGCGATGAAATGCTGAATCAGCTGGTATTTGATGCTGGTAGCAGTCAATTGCTTGAGGAACAAAATGGCAAGTTAGGCAGCTTAGTAAAGGGCTTAGCCAAGCGGCCACAACTAAAAATGGCGATTATTGGCTCGGTTAATCCCGCGCTGGATGTGCCAATATTAAAACGCCAACACTTAGCCGAACAGTTACAGCTTCAAGCCAAGTCGGACATCCCTGTTGAGCTGATTAATCTGAGCAAGGTGCTTGAGGAACCAGCGCTGCGCCGAGCCCTAGAGCTACTATCTCAACAACGTTTGGAAGACAGTCTTCGCCAAGAGCAGCGCGAACAGATCACAGCTAGACTCCGTGAGCAACAACAACTGGGCCCTGACAATGTTAATTTGGAGTTGTATAGCCTGTGGTATCAGTTGCTTGTAGAGCAAATAGAGATAAGTGATGCCGAGCTAGAAGCGCTAGCCGAACAGCGGGCTATTGCGGTGAAAGATGCCTTAACCGAACAACATGGCTTGGCCTTAGACCGCGCTTTTGTGCAGCGTCAGGCCTTACAGCAGCAAAGCGGTAAAGCCGAGGTGAGCTTGAGTATTCTTACTCAATAAACCCGTGTAGCTTGTTTTCGCTGCTGGGTTGTTGATAATGCCCGCGTATTTTATCAGGAATCAAATCATGCAAGCGCTTCGTTTAGTGGCGGAACACGACGATTTTATTATTGTGAATAAGCCGTCAGGGCTTAATTTTCATACCGAGTCTGGACAGCTTGGCGTGGTTGAATTGGCGCGTCAGCAGTTTGAACAGGACTTATGGCCAGTGCATCGATTGGATAAGTTAACCTCGGGCTTGTTGATATTGGCAAAAAACAAAACGGCGGCGGCACACTTCCAAGAGTTGTTTAGCCAAGGCTTAATTAATAAGTATTATTTAGCGATTGCCAGCCATAAGCCCAAGAAAAAGCAGGGTTTAATCAAAGGGGATATGTTAAAAGCCCGTAATGGTAGTTGGAAGTTGGGACATACCTTAAACAATCCGGCGGTGACGCAGTTTTTTAGTTATTCCTTATTACCCAAGCGGCGTTTGTTTTTGTTAAAACCGCATACTGGGCGAACCCATCAACTACGGGTGGCCCTTAAAAGTCTTGGCTCTCCCATTCTTGGTGATAGCCGTTATGGTGGGGAGGCGGCGCAGCGCGGTTATTTACATGCCTTTGCATTGCAATTTACTTGGCAGCAGCAGCTGTTAAGTTATGTGGGCTTGGATAATTTGGATGGCGAGTTTGCTGATTATCAAATATACGAAAAAATTACCAGTTTGTCGCAGCCTTGGTTACAGCCTTTTCCTGCCTTGGCAACGAAGCCTCAGCCGTAAAAAAGCCGCTATTGCGGCTTTTTTTGATAGAGGCTGAAGCCTTAGGCTTCGTTAGCCGCTTTTAGGCTAGGTGCCTCTACTTCTTCTACTTCATCTAAGTCGTCTTCACCAATGCCTTTTAGTTTGGCAATTAGTAAGCCAGTAACCACTAGAGTGAATACCACACCCGCAACGGTTGAGATGGTCATCGGTAGGCCAAAACCTAAAGTGCTTGAGTTAAGGATGAAGGTAGTCACTACTGTGGTCATAAACATTGCTGGAACTGTGGTAATCCAGTGGAATTTATTGTGACGCAACAAGTAGGCGGTGGCTGTCCATAACATCATTACCGCGGTGGTTTGGTTGGCAAAACCGAAGTAGCGCCAAATAATACCGAAGTCTACCTGAGTAAGAATACCGCCAATAACAAAGATAGGAAGGGCGATGAGTAAGCGGTTCTTAATCGGTTTTTGCGATAAGTTGAAGTATTCAGCCAAGATTAAGCGGCTTGAACGGAAGGCCGTATCACCAGAGGTAATCGGCAGAATCACGACCCCAAGGAAGGCTAAGATACCACCAAATACGCCTAATAAGCCGAATGAGGCGTCGTAAACCACTTTACCTGGACCACCACTTGATACAGCGGCTTGTAAACCTTCAACAGAATCGAAGAACGATAGTGCGATAGCACACCAGATAAGGGCGATAACACCTTCACCAATCATCGCGCCGTAGAATACAAAGCGGCCGTTTTTCTCGTTTTCTACGCAGCGCGCCATCAGTGGAGACTGAGTAGCATGGAAACCAGAGATAGCACCACAAGCAATGGTAATAAATAGCGCAGGCCATAACGGTAAGTTATTAGGGTTCATGTTGCTGAACATTTGGCTGACTTCAAAGCTGCCCATCACTTGGTGCTCGCTAGAAAATGCTACAGCGGTAATTAGACCTACCGACATAAAAATTAACAGCGCGCCAAACAAGGGGTAGAAGCGACCAATGATTTTATCGATGGGCACAATGGTAGCAATGATGTAGTAAATGAAAATAACGCTGACCATGGTACCTAAGCCAAGGCTAACACCGGCTTGGTCGTTAATCAGGTTGGTTAACATTCCCGCAGGAGCGGACACAAATACCACGCCCACTAACAGCAGTAATACAATGGCGAAGATATTCATAAAGTGGCGAGCACTTTTACCGAGGTAGCGGCCCGATAATGCAGGAACCGAAGCGCCGCCATTGCGTACCGACAACATACCCGAGAAGTAGTCGTGAGTAGCGCCAGCAAATACGCAGCCAACCACAATCCATAACATTGCGGCAGGGCCATATAAAGCTCCCATGATTGGGCCAAAGATTGGGCCTACACCAGCAATGTTGAGTAGCTGAATTAAGTAGACTTTTTTCTTCGACATGGGCACGTAATCAACACCATCTTGCTTGGTATAAGCCGGTGTTTGTCGTTTTTCCTTAATGCCAAAGACCTTTTCTACGAAAGCCCCGTAGATGAAGTAGCCGCCGAGCAGTGCAGCAACTGAAACTAGAAACCAAAGCATGTTGTCCTCTCAATACTTAGTTGTAATCGAGGAGAGTTTAGTGAAAAGCTTTTCTTAGCGCCGCCGCTGTTTCACTAAGCGGTACTATTTGTTGTTGAGCGGTCAAAATAGCCTTTTAGCGGCGGGGTAAGATGATGAACGAGCGAGCTCTCACAAACCACAGTGCTGTTTAATGCTTTTTAAGTAACGTCGGCTTACCGGCAGTTGCTGACCACTGCGGGTAAATAATTGAGCTCCGCCGTTGTCTTCTATGGCGATTTCGCAGATGGCTTCCACGTTCACTAAGTGTTGCCGATGGCAGCGCAGTAGC
>NZ_JBNKPP010000246.1:0-23630 GCF_050295395.1 Agarivorans sp. | reverse complement strand
TTTAATCCCCTTCACCACAGCCTGAGCAATCCGCTCTTGGTGGTTACCCGAGTTGAGCAACTTCTCTTCATTAAGGTTAGTGATAAAGCCCGCCTCCACCAATATAGAGGGAATATCAGGCGATCTTAGTACCGCTAAACTGGCATGTTCTGGGCGCTTCTTATGTAAACTGGTCACCCGGCCAAGTTCGCCTAACACCTTGCTGGCTACCTCGTATGCTGTATTCATGGAATAATCCATCTGCATATCAATCAGGGCAAAGTTCAAGTGGGCGTCATTTTCCACACTCCCCATCACTTCGCCCACTCCGCCCAGCAGGTCAGACTCAGCCTCATGTTCTTCTAAATGCCGCCCCACTTCACTCTTAGCTCGACGAGTCGACACCACCCACACCGAAGCGCCTTTAGGTTGTGAAGAGGTAAAACCATCGGCGTGAATAGACACTAAAAAGTCGGCCTTATTTTTACGGGCAATTTGCGAGCGCTTATTCAAATTTACAAAATAATCGCCTTGACGGATCAATACCGCTTTTAAGCCGGGCTCCTGGTTAATTAAACGCTGCACCCGTTTGGCGATTGCTAAGGTCACATTTTTTTCATAAGTTTTTCGCCTGCCAATGGCACCGGGATCTTCGCCACCATGCCCCGCGTCAATGGCAATAATAATGTCGCGATTTCCAGCCAGTTGTTGCTGCTTTTTAACCTTAGAGATCTGCTGTTGTTGTTTTTGAGTCTCGGCTTTACCCGCTTTATCAGGTAAATCGATCACTAAACGGTGGCCATAATTTCCCGTAGGCTTTAGCGAAAAAATGGTGGGGCTAACCGCTTGGTTTAACTCAACCACTAAACGATAGTCTTGTTTAGCTTTAGGGGTACTGGGACGCAGCTTTTTCACTAAGTTGCCGCTAAGCTCAACGTCACTTAGCTTGGTCGCCATTTGACTATTTTTGAGATCAAGCACTAAGCGATTTGGCTGGCTAAGATTGAAATGACTAAACTCTACTGCGGCAGACAGATCCAGCACGATCCGCGTATTATCGGGACCACTCCACACCCGCACCCCCGACACTTTACTTGACGCAAAGGCCAGACTGCACACTAGATATAAACATAAGCCAACCCAAGAGCTTATAACACGGCTACGCCTCATTTTGACTCAACCACTCCACTATCTGTTGTCCTTGTTCGGTCAAAGCACTAATTTCGGCACGGCGCTGCTCACCACAGTATACTAATTCAACCAATAAATCAGCTTCAGGCAAAAAGCCCAGACCTTTCTCAGGCCACTCCACTATACACAAACAATCGTCGGCAAAATAATCACGGATCCCAATAAACTCAAGCTCTTCAGGATCGGCTAAGCGGTATAAATCAAAATGATTCACTCGCCACTCGCCCAGCTGGTAGGGCTCAACTAAAGTATAGGTGGGACTTTTTACCTTACCTTGATGACCCTTTCCTTGAATAAAACCACGGCTTAAGGTGGTCTTTCCCGCGCCTAAGTCGCCAGCCAAGTAAATCACGCTAGCCTGTTGGCAAGCTCTCGCGAGTCGAGCGCCTAAAGCTACGGTTTGTTCTGCATCGCTTAAATCAATTTGCCAATTTTTCATTATTCTACGGATTCACTCGTTGTCTTATATAAGGCATTAAATCTGAGGCCAACATTCCTCGTTCTCCCTGCTTCGCCGCTAAATCTGCCGCTTGCCCATGAATATTGACAGCTAAACAAGCAATTTCAAATAGGCTATAGCGCTCTGACAGTTGAGCAAGCAAGCCGCCGATTATACCAGACAATACGTCGCCCATCCCACCCGAAGCCATGCCCGGATTACCCGCACCACAGATGGCCACTTGTTGTTCCTCACCGGCAATGACTGTTCCAGCCCCTTTCAATACGCAAACGCCGCCATAACGGGCCTGAATCTGTCGCGCCGCGCTGATACGATCGGCTTCCACGTCAGCTACCGTGCAACTAAGCAAACGCGCCGCTTCTCCTGGATGCGGTGTTAAGATCCAATCTGCTCGATACAGCGATTGCTTCGCCAGCAAATTTAGGCCGTCGGCATCCACCAGACAAGGAACCGCAACACCAAGAGCCCATGTAAACAACTGCTTCGCCCAATCATCTTGCCCTAAGCCAGGCCCAATAACGCAGCAAGTCGCCTGCTGTAGCAACTGCTCTTGGTGAGTAGTTTGGCGAAGTGGTGCTGCGCTCACCATTAATTCAGGACGGCCATAACTGACAGCGTCGATATTGTCACGATGGGTTAGCACATTAACTAAACCCGCGCCGCTGCGTAAGCAGGCTTCGCCAGCCATACGGATCGCGCCAGCCATGCCTAGATTGCCGCCCACTAATAGCGCTCTACCACAATGACCTTTATGCGCTAAACGTGAGCGAGGCGCTAACATGGGATCAAGTAAATGTTTTAGCAAGCGCTTAACGCTAGTCTGGTTTTGCTGCTCAAAAGCCTCACCCACGCCTAGGTCAGCAAGCACTAACTCTCCTACATACTCGGCGGCCTGCCCGGTAAATAGCCCTTGTTTTAGTGCGATAAAAGTAACGGTGGCGGTGGCTTGAATCACCTGCCCCCAGTTTCGACCGGAATCGGCGTCCAAACCCGAAGGAATATCTAAAGCCAATACCTCTGCCTTGGCCTGATTCACTTGGGAAAAAAGTTCAATTAGTGGCGCCCTCAAGGGTGAGCTTAAACCGGTTCCGAGTACGCCATCCACTACTACATCGCACTGCCAATTAACTCGTTCTATAGCTTCCGCACGACCACCCGCAGCCAACCAAGCCTCGCGTGCTTGCTGGGCTTCTTCTGGCAGCCGCTGCGGCGAACCCAGCTCCAATAGTTGCACCAGCTTGCCGGACAACTTTGCTAAACGCGCCACAACATAGGCATCACCGCCATTATTGCCGCCTCCAGCCAAGACTAAAATATGCCGAGCTTTTGGCCAACGACTGTGCATGTAAGCAAACGCCGCCTGCCCGGCTCGCTCCATTAACTGCGGCAAAGAAATACCCTGCTGCTTAGCCAGCAAGCCCTCTTGGCTTTTCACTAGCTCGGCGCACCACAAAGTCTGTGGTAAACTACTGGAAAACAATTGCTGCGTTTGCGCCATGTCCCTACCAACCGAAATCGACTTAAAAAAGCTGGTTCAACATATCAAGCTAACCGCCAAATCGCTAGGTTTTCAGCAGATCGGCATAGCAGATGTGGATCTCAGTCAACATCATTCAGCTCTAGACCAATGGTTAGCAAAAAATTATCACGGTGAAATGGACTATCTAGCACGCAACCTAGAATTACGTAAGCATCCTGAGCTCTTGCATCCTGGCACTCAAAGAATTATCTCAGTACGGATGGATTATCTACCCGAAGATGCCAAATTTGCCGCCAGCCTCAAAGATGACCAACAAGCCTACATCAGCCGTTATGCCTTAGGCCGAGACTATCACAAGCTAATGCGCAAGCGTTTAAACCAGTTAGCAAAAGCAATTAGTGAGTTTTGCCAGTTGCAACTCAATACCCGCCCTTTTGTAGACTCGGCACCAGTGTTAGAACGCCAACTGGCTACCAAAGCCGGTTTGGGGTGGACCGGTAAACACAGCCTACTGATTAACCAAGATGCCGGCTCTTGGTTTTTCTTAGGCGAACTGTTTATCGACCTTCCCTTGCCGATTGACCAAGCAGTAAACCAACAGTGTGGTGATTGTGTGGCTTGCTTGACCATTTGCCCCACCCAAGCCATTGTTGAACCTTATCAGGTAGATGCGCGGCGTTGTATCTCTTATCTCACCATTGAATACGATGGTGTAATTAATGAACAGCTGCGGCCACTGATGGGTAACCGTATCTACGGCTGTGACGACTGCCAATTGGTTTGTCCATGGAATCGCTATGCCCACCTCAGCCAAGAAGCTGATTTTGCCGCTCGCAACCAACTCAACCAAGTCAGCTTACTAGCGCTATTTTCCTGGACCGAACAAGAATTCTTAAAACACACCGAAGGCTCAGCCATTCGCCGTATCGGTTTCCAGCAATGGATGCGCAATATTGCCATTGCCCTGGGTAATGCTAACTATGACGAGTCCATATTAGCGGCCTTGCAAAACAAACAAGGTTTAGGAGAAATAGCTCAGATCCATGTTGACTGGGCCATCACCCAACAACAAACAAAAGCGACAAAAAACGCTAGAAAAACCGCTCGATTGATCCGTATTATAGAAAAAGGCTTAAGCCGCGACGCTTAGTGCCCGAACAAATAAGGTTCTGTTACACTTTTCAGACTCTAAAAATTGGAAACAGCTTATGCACTTACTTGGCGTTGATATAGGTGGTACTGGTATAAAGGCCGCCATTGTAAACTCAAAAACCGGTCAACTGGTTAGCGAACGACACCGCATTGCCACCCCCCAGCCCGCGACACCGCAGTCTGTCGCAGCAACGCTAAAGAAAATGGTTGAACACTTCGCCTGGCAAGGCCCTATTGGTTGCGGCTTCCCAGCAACGGTTACCCATGGTGTGGCACAAACCGCCTCAAATATCGATAAAAGCTGGATAGGCACCAATGTTGAAGCCTTATTCGCTGAATTTACCGATTGCCCTTGCTACGTGGTAAACGATGCAGATGCCGCGGGTATGGCAGAAATGGATTTTGGTGCGGGCTACCAACACAATGGCGTAGTAGTCATTATCACCGTTGGAACCGGCCTTGGTAGCGCCGTGTTTGTTAATGGTGAATTACTACCTAACACGGAGTTTGGCCATATCATTTTAAACGATAAGGTAGCCGAACATTACACCAGCGCCCGAGTGCGCGAAGCCGAAGACTTAAGTTGGAAAAAGTGGGGCAAGCGTTTTAACCTCTACCTACAGCGCTTAGAGTTTTTAATGTCTCCCGACTGCTTCATTATCGGCGGCGGCGCCAGCAAAAAGTTTGAGAAGTTTTCCGAGCAACTGCAAGTGAAAGCGGAGGTACTGCCAGCTCAGGGCTTGAATCAAGCGGGCATTGTTGGTGCCGCCATGTACGCTCAACATCAACTGTCCTTAACTAAAAACTAACTCAGCCAAGTCATCCCTCAGGAATTGCGCACTTGCCAATACGCGCAATTCCTTTAATTCCTTTGTAAGGCTATTTTCAAACCAATAAAAAAGCCCCGCATCATCGATGCAGGGCTTTAAATTTGGAGCGGCACACCGGGTTCGAACCGGTGACCTCAACCTTGGCAAGGTTGCGCTCTACCAACTGAGCTAGTGCCGCTTAAATCTTTGCCACTATTTAGTGTGTATTTCACTTCACCCGAAGGTTGCGCTACTCTTTATACCCACACTGAGCTAGTGCCGCTTAAATAATCAATAACTAAACAAGCTCAAGCCTTTGCTTCACGCTGTTTAGGGCTGCGAATTATACGAGGAATTTTTACCTTTGCAAGAGCTGAAATTAAAAAAAACACGTCGTTAAAACTGTTTGTTTAGTTTTCGCCCAGTTTAAAGAAAGTTTTCTGATAGTGCTGCATTTCCGCGATGGATTCGCGAATATCATCTAAAGCTAAATGGGTACCGCTTTTGCTGAATCCATTTAAAACTTCAGGCCGCCAACGGCGCGCTAATTCTTTAACGGTGCTCACATCAATATTTCGATAATGAAAGAATTGTTCTAATTCAGGTAAGTATTGATGCATAAAGCGACGGTCTTGACCAATGCTATTGCCACACATCGGTGATACGCCTTTGGGAACCCACTGTTTGATGAACTCAATCGTTTGTTCAGCCGCTTGCTGCTCGTTCACCTTACTGGCTCGCACTCGGTCAACCAAACCAGATCCAGTATGAGTATTGGTGCACCATTCATCCATGCCCGCCAGCACTTCATCAGACTGATGAACCGCTATAACTGGCCCTTCAGCTAAAATATTTAATTGTGCATCGGTAACAATGGTGGCGATCTCTAAAACACGATCGCTTATGGGCTCGAGACCTGTCATCTCCATATCAACCCAAACTAAATTCTGTTCGCTAACGCTCATGTGAACCCTATTTAATGTGGAAAAATTTTCCGCAAATCTTTGATAAGCGGTATCATAGCGATTTATTACCCTTACTTGAATAGCAGTTTTCGTGACAAAGAGAAAGAAACTGAGCCAAGGTCAGCTTCGCCGAGTGCGCAGCAACCAACAAAAGCGCTTAAAAAAGCAAGAAACACATCAATGGCTTGATGAGCAATTAGGGCCTCAACAGGAAGGTACCATTATCAGCCGCTTTGGCCAACATGCTGACGTTGAGTCTAGTACTGGCGAGGTTTTTCGTTGCAATATGCGCCGCTCCCTAGGCTCTTTAGTCACTGGCGATGAAGTAGTATGGCGGGCAGGAAGCGAAGAACAGTCCGGCATTCGCGGGGTAATTGAAGCTCGCCACGAACGCCGTTCAGAATTAACCCGCCCCGACTTTTATGATGGCATAAAAGCTATCGCAGCCAACATCGATCAAGTGGTAATAGTATCGGCAGTACTGCCTGAGTTTTCCACCAGCATTGTTGATCGCTACCTCGTAGCAGTTGAAGACGTAGGCTTAGAGCCGGTGATTCTACTCAACAAAGTAGACCTACTCGATGCCAAGCAGCGACAAAGCATAGAGCAACAACTTTCTCTTTATCAAGGTCTGGGCTATAAAGTCGTGTTCGCCAGTACCAAGCAAGTTGAAGGTTTAAACGACCTAAATCAATACTTAAGCAATAAAACCAGTATTTTTGTGGGGCAATCTGGGGTCGGTAAAAGCTCGCTGGTTAACGCCTTATTGCCAGAGCAGAGCATCGATACTAAAGAAGTTTCAGAAATATCTGGCCTTGGTCAACACACCACCACCACCGCGCGTTTATATCACTTAAGTTGTGGTGGCAGACTAATTGACTCTCCAGGGGTGCGAGAGTTTCAGCTATGGCATCTAGCCAAAGAACGGGTAGCATGGGGCTTTATAGAGTTACGCCCTTGGTTAAACCAATGCCGTTTTCGCGACTGTAAGCACCAAGGCGATCCTGGCTGTGCCATACAAGAAGCGATAGATTCTGGCACCGTATCGCAACAACGTTATGACAGCTATCAGCGAATTCTAGAAACCATGGAAGCCAACAAACCCAACCGGAATATTCCCGGAAAAAATAACTAAATAATTTACATATAACGAGAGTGTAGTGTGTTAGACAAAATCAAAGTTACCGCTCAATACTGCTTCCCACAACATGGCCTATCCCGCCTAGTGGGGAAACTAGCCGAAGCAGAAGCCGGAAAACTCAGCCATTGGCTCATCCAAAAGTTCATCAATCACTATCAGGTGGATATGAGCGACGCCCTACATGGTGAAGCTAGCAACTACGCCAGCTTTAACGCCTTCTTTACTCGCCCGCTCAAACAAGGGGCCCGCCCCATTGTCGCCGACGCAAATCAATTAGCTCACCCAGTAGACGGCGCAATTAGCCAGTTAGGTAAAATTCAGCACGGCCGAATCATTCAGGCTAAAGGTCATGACTACAGCGCGCGTGATTTGCTCGGCGGCGACAAGGCCCTTGCCGAAGAGTTTAGTGATGGCGAATTCGCCACCATTTATTTGGCACCAAAAGACTACCACCGTATTCACATGCCCTATAAAGGGAAGCTGAGAAAAATGGTCTATGTGCCTGGCCAACTGTTTTCAGTCAACCCCTTAACCGCTGCCAATGTGCCTAATTTGTTTGCACGAAACGAACGCGTGGTCGCAATTTTTGATACTGACTTAGGGCCTATGGCCATGGTATTGGTAGGCGCAACCATCGTCGCCAGTATTGAAACCATTTGGTCTGGCACCATCACCCCACCGGGAGCGAAACAAGTCTTTACTTGGGATTATCAAGATCAAAACATCACCTTAGACAAAGGTGATGAAATGGGTCGCTTTAAACTGGGCTCAACTGTCGTGATGTTGTTTGCTAAAGATGCGGTTGAATTTGAAGCATCTCTAGCACCGGGCAAAGCCACCGTCATGGGTAGCCATTTCGCCACGCAACGCTAAGCAACAAGCTGGCCCAAACGATGAGTTTTGGGCCATCATTTTTTACAATGAATAGCGTAATTTCATTGATTTAATATACACTAGGCCTGTATTGATAATTCAAACGTGACTAACTTAGGCTGCTCTACCATGACCTCAAATTTTTTTCGCCACTGTCTCGTTTTTTTCTTCATACTGTTAAGCGTCTCGGCACAAGCTAACAGCGCTGGCGAAACTCATTTAAGGGGCCTAATAAACTCCCTAGATACTCAACCCACTAATCTAAATACTCAGCAACAGCAGCTTATTTACGAAGAGTCTCTAGCGCTCCTTAAGGAAGGCGATCAATATCGTGAGAAAGCCAAAGCTTACCGCAATGTGATCAATAACTTTGCCCAGTTACGCAAAAACATCCAAAGCCAGATCAACCAATACCAAGCACCACAACTGCCACAACTCAACCGCTACAATACCAAGCAACTCAACGAGCAGCTGGTAAGTTGGCAAACTCAACTAAACAATACCGGCGCCAAAATAGACGAGCTAAAGCAGCAACAATACGCCATCGATTTAGATGTGAGTGAAAGTCATCAGCGTAGCGGCCCCCTGCGTGAACAATTAAAAACAGTACGTCGCCAGCTAGAACAACTGCAATTTGGTGTATTGAGCGAGATAGAAGAAGCGCAACGCATCAAGGCTCATGTCAGTGAGGCCAGCCTGAGTGCGCAAATTGCCATGCTGGAATTGGCAGCCCAAAGCGCCAACCACCGCAACGAATTATTACAATTAGAATTAAGCCTACAACACCGCAAATACCTCGCCGAAAAGCGCCTAGTTGAACGACTTAAAAATCGCTTAACCGAAGAACACCGAGCAGAAGCAAAAGATCTCTCAGAACAATTAGCCTTTTCTTCCCCAGAGCTAATGCAAGAGCCTTTTGTTAAGGAGCTATTACAGCAAAATCAATATCTGCAGAACCAATTATCACAACTATTTGAACAAAGTGAGCACATCGCCAGCCTACAACAACAAGTCAATGAAGAGCTAGAATACATAAAATTGACGTTTGCTAATTTTAAAGAGCAAGTCTCTTGGCTTAAGGTCACCCGCTCTTACGGTGAGTACTTACGCGAACAAATCGCTAGCCTACCTAAAGCCAAAGCGGTGGCCCAAATTGAACAACAAATTATTCAAGTGCGGATCAATAAACACCGCCACCAAAACCTGATTTATAGCCAACGTGGTATAGAGCAGAAACAACAGCAAGCGTTTCTGAAAAACTTAAGCGAGTCTCAACAGCGAACGCTTAACCAACAGCTCAAGCTGAACCAACAACTCTCCGACAAGTACTTGTTAGAGTTAGACGCCCGCTTATTTGAGCTAGCTCGGCTAAAACTAGATTATTCCAAACTCAATGATCAACTTCAGACCATCAATCAAGAAGCCAATCAAGAGCTATTTTGGACAGCCGATGTAAAAGCCATCGATCTCAGCTTTTTCAGTGATATTCGCCAAGCCGTTATTTGGCTATTTTCAGCCCAGCAACTTTCGCAACTAAACCAAGCCTTAGCAAGTTTGTCTTGGTGGTGGTTGTTATGGTTCAGTCTAGTCTTTGCTAGCATCATCTATGTTCACTATCTCAAGCAACACTGGCTGAAAGCGTATTTACAACGTGTCGCCTCAAAAATAGGTAACATTACCCGCGACAAATACAGCTACACCCTCACTAACTTAGTGGTGAGCGTGGCCTTTGCCACCCCTATCGCTCTCTTTATTGGCAGCGTTGGCTATGCTCTTAACTATAACTGGGAATATCCTTTTGCTCGTGATGTCGGTATCGCGCTGATAAAAGTGGCCACGGTACTCTGGCCATTCCACCTATTACAGCAGTTTTGCCAAAAAAACGGTCTGCTGAATACCCATTTCAAATGGCCTTTAGTCAACATCAGCCAAGCAATAACCTTGATTCGAAGACTGCTTTATACCAGCCTACCCGGGGTATTTATTCTCAGCCTTAGCGTCTTGCAGAGCTCTCACCCTGCCTATAGCGGTTTAGCCCGCTTAGCCTTTATCCTACTAATGTTATGGATAGCCTATGGCTTTCATCTTATTTATAAACTCGAACTGCCAGTAGACTATCGTTTAGACCTTATTAAAGCACCCCAACTAGCAAAAAAACTGATTTGGGGCGCGCTAATAAGTATTCCTTTAATCGCTTCTATTGCTGCAGCAGCAGGTTTTTTTGCCACGGCCTCCAGTGTCTACTGGCAAATTGTTATAAGCTTTATCATCGCCAGTGTTTTTCTTTTAGCTTACTTACTGGTGCATCGCTGGATGCTATTGCAACGCCGCAGAATTGCCTTTGACCGTGCTAAATCTCGGCGCGCCGAGATGATTGCCCAACAACATGCAGAAGAAGAACTAAACAACCCTAACTTTAGCGAAAGCATCGAAGAGCCAGAAATCGACCTCGACACCATTAGCGCCCAATCCTTAGGGCTATTACGTGCCGCCTTACTATTATCGCTGGCCTTGGTGTTATTGTTTGTTTGGTCTGAAATGACCAGCGCATTCTCGTTTCTCGACAATGTCACCCTATGGGAAAGCAGCAGCAATCGCGCAGGCATCACTAGCGTTGATGCCGTCACCCTGCGTTCACTAGGCTCTGCCTTATTGGTTTTTGCCTTCGCCGTAGTTGTAGTTCGCAACCTTCCCGGCTTGCTTGAATTAATGCTACTGCAGCACCTGTCCCTTGGGCCAGGAACCGGCTTTGCTATTACCACCATCGTGAACTATTTGGTGATACTGTTTAGTGTATTCACAGGTTTTGGCTTGCTCGGTATCGAGTGGTCTAAGCTGCAATGGTTAGTTGCCGCACTCAGTGTGGGCTTGGGCTTTGGACTACAAGAGATCTTTGCCAACTTTATTTCTGGCTTAATCATCTTATTTGAAAAACCCATTCGCATTGGTGACACCGTGACGATTCGCGAGCTCACCGGAACTATTTCTAATATTGAAACTCGGGCCACCACGATTGTGGATTGGGACCGCAAAGAAATTATTGTGCCCAACAAGGCTTTCATTACCGAACAATTTGTAAACTGGTCACTGACCGACCCCATTACTCGCGTGGTATTAAAAGTGCAGGTAAAACAGGGCTCAGATTGCCAACTGGTTACAGAACTGTTGCAACAAGCTGTTCAAGAAAACAGCTTGGTCTTAGATAACCCAGCCCCAGAGATCTACTTCACCGAATTTACTAACAATGGCTTAAAATTTGAAATGCGAGTGCACGTAAGCGAAATGAATTACCGCTTACCTATGAGTCACGAGCTTTACAGTTTGATCAATAACAAGTTTAAGGCAAATAACATAGAGATAGCCTACCCACAATTAGATATATCTCTCAATACCTAGACAAGGCTTTGGGTATCTTAGATAGGTAAACCTCGCTATCCCAATTTATTAGTCTAGGACTGAATAACATGGCCTTGCATAAAAACTATAAGCTCTTGGTTTGTTTGCTAATTCCACTTTTTATCTTAGCTCTTCCCACCAGTGTCATCCCACTACCAGAACTCACGATTATTCAGCATAGAATTATCGCGATTTTTGTATTGGCGGCGCTATTATGGATATTTGAGCCCGTGCCGGTTTTTGCCACCTCACTGCTGATCATTACCCTAGAATTAGTGTTGATATCGAGCCAAGGCATTAACGCCTTCGTACAGGAAAGTGGCCCTGTACCGATGGGGGAGCTGATCCCCTACACCCATATTTTTAATGCCTTTTCCTCCCCCATTATTATTCTATTTATGGGCGGTTTTGCCTTAGCGATTGCCGCTTCCAAATATGAATTGGACAATAATTTGGCACGGGTATTATTAAAACCCTTTGGCAAGCGTATTCCGATGATCATGCTTGGCATCATGTTGATTACTGCGGTCTTCAGCATGTTTATGAGTAATACCGCTACCACCGTGATGATGTTGGCCATCGTTGGCCCCCTCATCGCCGCTGCCCCCAGAAGTGACCTAGGCATGAAAGGGCTAATTTTGGCCATTCCGGTCGCGGCCAACACTGGTGGCATAGGCACCCCCATCGGAACACCGCCTAATGCGATTGCCTTACAATATATTCCCGAAGGGCAAGTCACTTTTGCCTCGTGGATGTCGTTTGGCATCCCATTTGTGGTGGTTCAACTGGCGATAGCTTGGTTCATTCTTTGTAAATTTTATCCCTCTAAAACCGGGGTATTAGAGTTGAAATTAGACGGCAAATTTCAAAAAAGCCCACGTGCCTATATCGTCTATTTCACTTTTGCTTTAACCATTTTACTGTGGCTTAGTACCGCGTGGCATGGCATGAACAGCTATGTGGTGGCGATTATTCCGCTGGCGATATTTACCCTCACCGGAGTCATCGGCAAAGAAGATCTCAAATTATTTAATTGGGATGTATTGTGGTTAGTGGCAGGGGGGATAGCCATGGGCATGGCCTTAGAAGAAAGCGGCCTAGCTTCCAAAATAGCCACCTCCATCGACTTTACAGCCCTACCCACCATGGCGGTAATCGTGGTGTTATCCATCATCTGTGTGGTGATGGCTAATTTTATGTCCAATACCGCCACCGCTAACTTAATTATGCCGATTGCCGCAGCCGTAGCCACCAGTCTCAGCGGTTTAGATGGCGACGGTGGCATCACTACCCTACTGGTAATTGTAGCCTTATCGGCATCATTAGGCATGATGCTACCAGTGAGTACCCCACCTAACGCCCTAGCCTATTCAACTGGCTTCATCGAGACCAAAGATTTAATCAAGGTGGGAGGAATCATCGGCGGCAGTGGTCTGACTCTGCTATATGTTGCAATGCTCATACTACTATAAAGCGAGAGGGGGACTGTTTGCCCCCCCTTGGCTCTTAAGCCCGTTCAATACTAAAGCTTTGTACCGCTTGTAAACGACTCTCATCTAAAGCCAACATCAATAAACGGTCTATCCCCAAGGCCACTCCCGCACAAGCGGGTAAACCGACACTCAAAGCTGCTAAAAAGCGTTGGTCAATCTGTGCTGGAGGCAAGCCCTGACGCGCCCTTGAGTGCTGATCCCTAGCAAAACGTTCCGCCTGCTCAGCGGCATCCGTAAGCTCGTGAAAACCATTGGCCAACTCAACCCCTTTGTAGTAAAGCTCAAAACGCTCTGCCACTTGAGGATCCTCTGCTGAAATTTTCGCCAGCGCGGCTTGAGAAGCAGGAAAGTGATAAACAAAACAAGGGCGTTGCTGGCCGATATGAGGTTCCACTCCAAGGCTAAAGAGCAATTGTAAGACAGTGTCACGCTCGGTTTCTTGGGCCACTAAGTCTGCCACATTAAATGCTGCTGCAGACTCAATAAACTCAACCTGAGTCGCGCTTAAAGGGTTAATCCCTAAATGCCGTTCAAACGCCTCCACATAAGTTAAGCGCTCAGCATGCTGCCAACCTAAAGCTTGCTCAAGCAAAACGTCTATTTCATCCATCAAGGCAAAATGGTCAAAACCCAAGCGATACCATTCCAACATCGTAAACTCAGGGTTATGCAAGCGCCCGGCTTCTTCGTTGCGAAAAGCCTTAGCAATTTGATAGATACAACCACTGCCCGCCGCCAATAAACGTTTCATATGAAATTCAGGTGACGTTTGCAAATATAGCTGCTGTGAATGGGGCGCAGCAGGCCCAGTCAGTGTGGTCGAAAAACTGTGCAAATGCACGTCACTCACACAAGCTTGGCTCAAGCTTGGCGTATCCACTTCCAATACCTGTCGCTGCGCAAAAAAACACCTGATTTTATTAATAATTTGAGCTTTCTGTTTAAGTACTTGGATACTGGCAGAGGGTTGCCAAAGTGTTTCAGACATGCAAATGGTTTCCTGCTAAGGGTTAGATAATGTCGCGGGCTTTTATACCATTTTGCTAACAAAATCGGGAGTTATATCGCAAAAGCTAAATAATCTCAGCGACTTGGCCAAAGTAGCGTCAATATTTGATTTTGGTCAAGCATCAAAACGTGAATACCCGCACAATCATTGTAGGCTTATTTCGTGAGGAGAAAAGCGTGGAAGTAATCAAAACCGATGTCGCTATCGTTGGCGCAGGTGGGGCTGGCTTGCGAGCCGCTATTGAAGTAGCAGAACAACACCCAGAGCTACAAGTCGCACTGATTTCAAAAGTATATCCAATGCGCAGCCATACCGTTGCCGCAGAGGGGGGAGCAGCTGGCGTTGCGCAAGATCATGACAGCTACGATAATCATTTTAATGACACCGTGTCCGGTGGTGACTGGTTATGCGAACAAGACGTTGTAGAATTTTTTGTCGAGCGAGCGCCCAGAGAACTAACTCGCTTAGAGCATTGGGGTTGCCCTTGGTCACGTCGCCCAGATGGCACCATTAACGTTCGTCGCTTTGGCGGGATGAAAATAGAGCGAACCTGGTTTGCCGCCGACAAAAGTGGTTTTCATATTCTGCATACCTTATTTCAAACCTCTACCAAATACCCTAGCATCAAGCGTTTTGATGAACACTTCGTTCTCGACTTAATTGTTGAAGAGGGACAAGTCAAAGGGGTCATCGCCTTAGACATCGCCGAAGGCGTGGCCAAGCTGATTCAAGCTAAATCAGTTATTATTGCTACCGGTGGCGCCGGCCGCGTTTATCGCTTCAATACCAATGGCGGTATAGTGACTGGTGACGGCATGGCACTCGCCTACCGCCACGGCGTTGCTCTTCGCGATATGGAATTCGTCCAATACCACCCTACCGGTTTACCCGGCTCTGGTATTCTCATGACTGAAGGTTGTCGCGGTGAAGGCGGGATCTTAACCAACAAAGACGGTTATCGTTACTTACAAGACTACGGCTTAGGGCCTGAAACCCCAGTTGGCGAGCCCAAAAATAAATACATGGAGCTGGGCCCTCGAGACCGCTTAAGCCAATGTTTCTGGCAAGAAGCGCAATTGGGCCGCACCATTGAAGGCCCCAATGGAGACTATGTAAATCTTGATTTAACCCACTTGGGTGCAGATTACTTACACGAGCGTCTACCGTTTATTTGTGAATTAGCTAAAGCCTATATGGGTGTTGACCCAGTAAAAGAACCGATCCCGGTACGCCCCACAGTGCACTACACCATGGGCGGGATTGAAACCGATGGTCGCTGTGCCACCTCATTGAAAGGTTTGTACGCAGCGGGCGAGTGTTCTTCGGTGGGCCTGCATGGCGCTAACCGCCTAGGCTCTAACTCACTCACCGAAATCACCGTATTTGGTCAAGTCGCTGGCGAGTCTGCAGCACGCAACGCCATCGTCACAGAACATACCGACAGTGCGCCATTACTGGCTAAAGCAGAACAAATATTAGCGAACTACCAAGCACTGAAGAATACCCAAGGTAACGAGAAGCCCGCCGACATACGTAATGAACTAGGGCGAACCATGGAGGCTGGCGTAGGCATTTACCGCACCGCAGAAACCATGCAGCAAACCATTGATAAAATTGCCGAGTTAAAACAGCGCTATAAAAACATTAAATTGGTGGATGATAGCGAAGTATTTAACACCGAATGGTTATACGCAGTGGAGCTAGGGTATTTGCTCGATGTTGCCGAAGCGATGGCGGTATCGGCCATCAACCGTAAAGAAAGCCGCGGCTCGCACCAACGTATCGACGGTTATGAAAAGCGTGACGACCAAAATTACCTGAAGCATACCCTGGCAAAATATCGCCCAGATGATGCTCCTGAAATTAGCTACAGTGATGTAAAAATCACTAAATCGGCGCCTGCCGAACGCGTGTATGGCGCTGCTGCCGATGCTCAAGAAGCGGCAAAAAAACAAGCGGAGGCAAACTAATATGGCAGATGTAATGAAAATCGAGATTCTGCGCTACCGCCCAGAAACCGACCAAAAACCGGTTTGGCAAAGCTACGACGTACCCTACACTCGTGAAATGTCGGTACTAGAAGCGCTAGCCTATATTAAAGATGAGCTAGACCCCACCCTTAGCTACCGTTGGTCTTGCCGCATGGCCATCTGCGGAAGCTGTGGCATGATGGTTAATGGCATCCCCAAACTAGGCTGTAAAACCTTCCTGCGAGACTACCCCAAAGGGATGAAAATTGAAGCCTTAGCTAACTTCCCCATCGAGCGGGATTTAGTAGTAGACATGAGTGACTTCATCGAGAAGTTGGAGGCCATTAAGCCCTACATCATCAATGATGCCCCCGCATCCATCGAAGATGGCTGCCACAATCAAAGCCCTAAACAACTGGCTCAATACAAACAGTTCTCCATGTGTATTAACTGCGGCTTATGTTATGCCGCCTGCCCACAATACGGCTTAGACAAGTCGTTTACAGGGCCAGCGGCTTTAGCATTATTACATCGATACAACCAAGATAGCCGAGACAACGGCAAGGCTGAGCGGATGAAAATAGTTAATGCAGAAGAAGGCGCTTGGGGTTGTACCTTTGTCGGCTATTGCTCGCAAGTCTGTCCCAAAGACGTGGATCCGGCGGCAGCGATTCAACTTGGCAAAGTCGAAAGCGCCAAAGATTATGTGATAGCCATGTTCAAACCAGGAGAGTAAGCATGAGCAAACGTAAACCTTATGTTCGAAAAATGGGGGCAACTTGGTGGCTCAAAAATACTTTTCATACCAAGTACATTATTCGTGAAGGCTCCAGCCTCGTTATTGCCATTTACAGTTTAGTACTGCTCTTTGGGTTATTTCGTTTAAGCCAAGGCGCAGAAGCATTTAACGGCTGGTTAGAGGTGATGAGCCACCCTGCTTGGCTGCTGTTTCATCTTCTTAGCCTAGTGTGGACGCTATACCACAGTGTCACTTGGTTTAATCTAGCCCCCAAAGCAGCCAACTTATGGATTGGCCAAAAGCGCATTCCCGACAACTGGATTGTGACAGGAATGTACGCGGCTCTGGCGTTGATTAGCTTAGCCGGCCTAGTTTTAGTATTGATTTAGGAGAAACAAATGAAACGTTCTAACGAACCGGTATTTTGGGGAATGTTTGGCGCTGGCGGCATGGTAGCGGCGCTGTTTACACCTATCGCAATATTAATTACGGGCTTATTGGTGCCGCTGGGGATCATTCCAGTAGAGCAATTCTCCTACGAACGGATCTTAGCCTTTTCACAAAATTGGTTTGGCGCAGCGCTAATCTGGATTATTGTTAGCTTACCGTTATGGCTATGTATGCACCGCTTATACCACGCACTACATGACTTTGGGATACATGCTGGCAACCTAGTAAAAGCGATCTTTTATGGTGTGGCCTTTGCGGGTTCAGTAGCCTGCGCCACCTTGCTCTTACTAGGCTTACTGTAAATAACCATTACAACAAGCGGGCTTAATTTTAGCCCGCTTTTAAATCTCTCTGACAGTTTCGCTTAAGTGAGAGGATCTCTGATTCTAATTGCATTTCTCTTTGCTTAAGTAATTCTAATTCTGCTTCTTTACATGCCAACTGCTCAAACACGCCGGTAGGATAATCCCCGCCACCTTTGGCGAAACTCAATCTATTTGAATAGCGTTTGTTAATATGTGCGGTGGGCGCGTCAGCAACTACATTCATCATGTTAACCTTTTTATCACTAATGAGATGGTAGATTAAGCATTGCAGACAAACTGGTTTTAGGCAAAGCTGAACTTTGACTTAAATCAAAGTGAGAGACTCTGATTTTTTTTTCAACTGTAAAACATAATTTTTATCTGTGATTACAGTAAATATCGCTAGTTTATATAAGTAATACCGAAGAAAAAAGGGTGGCTTGAGCCACCCTTTTCCCGCTATTTTAAGCCGTAGGCTTACTTAACACGGCCTACGTATTCAGCGCTACGCGTATCCACTTTTACCACTTCACCAATCTGAATGAACAAAGGCACTCGAACCACAGCACCAGTGCTCAAAGTGGCAGGTTTACCGCCGGTGCCTGCGGTATCGCCTTTAAGACCAGGGTCAGTTTCCGTCACTTCTAACTCCACAAAGTTAGGTGGCGTCACTGCAATTGGGTTTTCATTCCAGGTAGTGATGACGCAAACGTCTTGTTCAACCAACCATTTGGCGGCTTCGCCCACGGCTTTTTCGTCAGCAGCAATTTGTTCAAAAGTATCGTTGTTCATGAAATGGTAGAATTCACCATCGTTGTATAGATAGGCTAATTCGTGATCCATGACGTCGGCTGACTCAACCGACTCACCAGACTTAAAGGTTTTTTCGATCACTTTACCAGTAAGCAAGCGGCGTAACTTAACGCGGTTAAATGCTTGCCCTTTACCTGGCTTAACAAATTCGTTTTCTAAGATTGCATAAGGCTCGCCGTCGAGCATAATTTTTAGCCCGCCTTTGAATTCACTGGTACTATATGACGCCATTTGGTCCTCTACTTACAAGGTAATTTCAATTTAATGCTGCGAATAATACCGCGAAACGACGCCGCTGTGCAGGGAAATTGGCAAAAAGAGCTAGCAAACGCCTTCACAGATCCCAAAGATTTACTGGATTACCTGCAACTAGACCCTGAAAACTATCAGCAAGATATTGCAGCGCGCAACTTATTCCCCATGCGAGTGCCTCTTAGCTTCGCTCAGCGCATGCAAAAGGGCCAAGCGAATGACCCGCTATTGTTGCAAGTCTTGCCTCTACGAGCAGAGTTTATTGAAGCGCCCGGATTTAGCGAAGATCCACTGCAAGAGCACCAAGCTGCAGTACCCGGTCTGTTACACAAATACCAAAGCCGAGTACTATTTATTGTTAGAGCGGGCTGCGCGGTAAACTGTCGCTATTGCTTTCGTCGCCACTTCCCATACCAAGACAACAGCCCTTCTAAACAAGGCTGGCAGCAAGCCTTGGATTACATTCGGCAAGACGACAAAATAAACGAAGTGATCTTCAGTGGTGGTGACCCGCTCATGGCCAACGACCAACAGCTAGCGTGGTTGATTGAACAACTCGAGCAGGTCCCTCACTTAAGCCGCTTAAGGATCCACACGCGTTTGCCCGTGGTATTACCCAATCGCGTCAGCGATGAATTAGTGCAGCTACTAGCGAATTGCCACTTAAAGGTAGTGGTGGTCAGCCATATCAACCACCCCAACGAAATCAATAGCGAATTACGCAACGCTTTTGGCAAATTATCTCAAGCAGGCATAACTCTGCTTAATCAAAGTGTGCTGTTAAAAGACATTAACAACAGTGCAGAATGTTTAGCAGAGCTGAGCGAGGCCTTGTTTTCTGCTAACATTCTCCCTTATTACTTATTTTTACTAGATAAAGTAGCCGGTGCCGCGCATTTTGACCTCGAACAGCAGCAAGCAGTGGCAATAATGCGCCAGCTTTATAAGGTTTTACCTGGCTTTTTAGTGCCGCGTTTAGCCAGAGAACAGGCTGGAGAATACAGTAAAACGCCAATTGATATTGGCATGAGCTAAACTAAACAAACTGGTGAAAATAGGCTGTAAAGTTCACTTTATCGTATTAAACATTCACCCAACTACAGTGACAAATTCATGGATAAAACCAAGCTCATCGAGCAAATACAAATAAACCTAAAAGATATTTACCACAAAGCCATCGACGCAGATGCGCTATTAAAGCAACAACAACAAGAAGGTAATGCAAAGTTTAGTGCCTTGTTTAAAGACAGCTTATTTAAACAGCAACACCGCGAATTTTTGCCTTATGTTGAGGAACTCGCTAGTGATTTAGTGTTATTGCAAGAAAGCCAAGACGACGAGCACTTCATCACTCAACTTAAAATTATCGTGGCCAAGCTAGAACAAATGCACAAATTGCTAGCCGACTTCAAAGCCCTTATTCGTTAAACGATTGGCTGCTTATAGGATTGTTGTAAGTACTTTGAAAAAGACTCGGCTGGAGCCCATTCGGCAATGGCCGAGCCCAATACCCATACTTGCTTAGATACCTCTTTTAGCTGCGCCAAATGGTGCTGGTTCTCCACCCCATCCAACATCAACTTCAAGCCAAGCCGATCGGCAAACAGTACCGTAGCCATTAACATCGGGCACTTCTCATTAGCCCCAACTAAATCAGCCATTAAGCCTTTAGCGCCACGCAAGTATTGCACCGGTATCTGATTTAACAACTCCAAGGGGCACTCTGCACTACCAAAATTATCCAATGACAAGCTAACGCCAATCCGGCGCAATTCACAGATAACATCAACGCTGTCTAACAACAAGGGTTGGTGACTGTCGATAATATTTAGAATCAAACGTTGCGGAAGAATGCGGCTTTCAATTAAGACTCGATTCACCAGTACCAAAAAGTCATTATGCAAGGTAGAAGATGACACCGACACAGCTAAACGTAAATCGGCAGTCACACTGTGTTGCCAGCGCTTTAATTGCTGAGCAGCACTAGTTAATACCCAAGACTCAAAGTTAACTACCGCCCCGCAGGAATGGGCAATATTAACCAACTCGGCATGCTCCACCCAACCATAGTCAGGGTGTAACCAGCGTGCTTGCACCTCTGCGCCCACCACCTTGTCATCGGCCAAGTCTACAATTGGCTGATAAAATAAGCTCAGTTTCTGTTCACCCAGTGCCTCTCTAAATTGGCTCAGCAGTAATTGCTCCCGCTCTTTGAGCTGCTTCATTTTTCCTTCGTAAAAGCGCCAGGCACTGCCGCGCGATTGCTTGGCTTGGTACATAGCCGTGTCAGCCTGACCTAAAATACCTAACCAGTCCTTATCTTGGTCCAGTGCCATGCTAATCCCAATGCTGGTACCCACAAAACACTCTCGTCCCTCTAATGACATCGGTTTTTCAATAATATTAATTAACCGCTGAGCAAATCCCGAGCAATCTTCCGCCGAGCGCACCTGAGTTTGAACAATGGCAAACTCATCGCCGCCCAAGCGCACCACGAAGTCACAGCTGCGCATTTGCCCCTGCAAACGCTGAGCAACCACGTTTAAGATACGGTCACCATAATCGTGACCATAACTGTCGTTGATATTCTTAAAACCGTTTAAGTCCAATACCATGATCGCGTATTCTCCGCGTTCTCCAGCAACGCTATTAATAAACTCGCGTAGGCCGGCGCGATTAGGTAGGCCGGTTAACACATCATGATTAGCCAAGTAGCGATTAATATGATTTTCACGCACTATCATCACAATCAAGATAGATCCACAAACCAGTAGCGCGCCAATCGCAAATGACAGGAATAACTGCAACCGTAGCAATCTAAAATCGGTTTTTTTATCAAACTCGCTATTACGTTGAAACTCTTTAATCACCAACGAGTTTAGCGGCGCCGCGTACACATTAAGCTGTTCAATTAACAGCCCAAACTTCTCGTGAGTCGGAGGTAAAGCCTCTAACAGCGGCTCGATGCGCTGCACTTCATTAAACAATTCATATACCAATTGCTTGGCTGAACTAATTTTCTGAAATTCAACATTTTCTTGCCCTTCCAATAACACTGGAAAGCGGCTCCAAAAAATATCGTAACGAAACAACACCTCGCGTTTTTCCACTCCCCCCAAGCGGTATAACTGTAAGGCATTAATGAAACGACGATGCTCCATTTGCAGCTGCACCACCGACCAAGAAGTCGTGGATTTAGGGGACTCCAGTAACTGAATAATCTGTCTGAGTTGGTAAACGCTGATTACAGCGCTCACCACAAAGAGTAAAATAACCAGAGATATGAGTAACTTTTTGTACTTTTGGGGAAGCTTGGTAAGCCAGTTCATCCGTGTTTTAACTCACTTCACTATAATGCTGCGCAATTGCCATACCATAAAATCATTATAAGATATTTGTAGCAACTCGGGATGGTCATCTATTGGGAACATAAGCCACAAAGGCCCCTTATCGCGCACTTTCATCACTCGATCATTTTCAGACCATGCCAATATTGGCTTAAATGTGGTGAGTTCTTCAAAATCTACATCCACTTGATAATCGTTTAGCGCCACCAAGGTTAATTGTTCAGACCGAGCCCCCACGGCCTTAAGTAAATCAGACAAACGCGGTCCTTTATAGTTACGCCGACTTTCTGTCCACGGATGGAGTGTTGTAATGGTGTACTGAGGCAGCGACTGAAGCATCGTTAAATCAAAATCTGCATCCTCTCCACTATTACTTTCGCTGATTAAGCCCCTTACCGTTAATATGACTGGTCCTTTGGGTTTAGCGAGTTCCGCCACACTGGTGAATGAACAAACCAACAAAAAAAGCGCTAAGCATAGTCGCATCTCATGCCTCCTAGATATTTAAATCGTTACCGTTCATAACGAAATCAAGCAACAAAACATTAACATCATTTTACTCTGAGTATGGGCTAACTTTTTCAAATAAAAAAGATTATTAATATCTCGTAATATTAATAAGAGCCTGTTTGATAAGCGTGAACAAACAAGATAGATAGCAACAGCAAGCCTTGTTTAACGAAACCGAGAAATAAGCTAAGCCACTGGAAGTATTAATACTTAACTCAAATTTTTCTTGGCAGCGATAAGCATAACTTAGTAGCATGCTAAGCATTAGTAGAATCAAGGAATGATTATGGGATTGCTGTCTTCTCGCTTTGCCGCCAACAACCTAACGTTAGTCGGTTTGTGGATGCTGCTGTGCCCCCAACTGGCAGCACAGCAGTTAGAGATAGAAATAGGTGCGTTTTTTTCCGATACCTCGACGGATATTAGTGCCTACGAAAACTATGGCAACCATAAATTTGATTTGAATTTCGAATCTGAGCTAAATCTGCCAGCCGACAAAACGCTGCCCTATATTAATTTAGAGTATCACGTAAAGCCTAACCACCTTATTTATAGCGATTGGCGACGTTTACATAGAGAGGGTTTGCAACAAGCCTTAAGTCGGCCTTTTTCGCTAAAAATAGACGGTCAAACTTATCAGTTTCAAGCGGGTGCACGCTTAGAGACTCGCTTAGATGTTGACATAATAAGAGTGGGTTACGGTTATCGCTTTTATCACTCCAGCTCCCTCGACGCCTACTTTCTTTCTGGCTTTCATATCACCAAACTCGGTTTAGGTTTTGCGGGAGAGATAGGTATAGCCACTTCCGAACAGCCGCCTTACGCAAATGAAAACGTATTTAGCGCAGTCACTGCGCCACTCCCCAACGTGGGTTTTGAGGTTAATCATCGGCTAAGCGATAGACTAGCGCTAAAAAGCCACGCCCATGCTTTTTACTTAAAAGTAAATGACATCACCGGTTGGATGGCAGAGCTTGAAATTGGCGCTAAATATAGACTAGTGGATGAACTCAACATCACCGGCTCATTTAGCTACTACCAGATCGGCGTAGACTACCAAACTGAGCATACCGAACTCGATGTTATTTATCGCTTCTGGGGGCCAATGTTAAAGCTCTCATACGCGTTTTAAGTAAAACCACTCCTTTTAAACGCTCGGCTGGTTATCCGTACTAACCATATAAAATTCAGCGACAAAAAAACCCGCAAAGCTAAGCTTTGCGGGTTCGTTGAAACTGAGTGAGTTTCTATGAATCGCGAGAGCGAGGCTTACATCATGCCGCCCATACCGCCCAT
>NZ_JBNKPP010000245.1:0-6081 GCF_050295395.1 Agarivorans sp. | reverse complement strand
GCGCCACCCTGCTAATTTTGGCCAGTTTAGGCAAGCTCACCACCAAAGAACGACTCACCGTAGGAGAAAGATAATGGAGTTAATCTACGCCGTGTGTGTCGGCTTCATGAGCGCTTGTGGCATTTTCCTGATGTTGCGTGGTCATACTTTTACGCTGGTTATCGGTTTAACCTTATTGTCTTATGCGGTTAACTTGTTTTTATTTGCCAGTGGTGGGCTAAGCATTGGTGCGCCAGCGGTATTAAATGGCAGCGAGCACTACGCCGACCCCCTCCCTCAAGCTTTGGTGCTTACCGCGATTGTAATTGGCTTTGCGATGACCGCGTTTGCCGTGATATTAGCCATGCGCGGGCGAGCCGATTTAGGCAATGACCATGTCGACGGCGAAGAACCCGTGGATCCACTTGCTCGGGAGGAAAAAGCTTAATGAGCCTACTCGATCATTTGATTATTCTGCCGGTACTCATCCCATTTTTTGTGGCAGTTATATTGCTATTCCCCCGTTTCAGCGCTTCGCTGCCACTGCAACGTGCTGTTACGCTTAGTGCGAATTTGTTGCTAGTGCTCGTCGCTTTCAGCTTACTCTTCACCATTCGCCAGCAAGGTGTGCAAGTCTATGCGCTAGGGAACTGGTCTGCGCCATTTGGCATCGTACTGGTTGCCGATGCTTTTTCTGCGCTAATGGTATGTTTAAGTGCGGTGCTGGGGCTGGCTGTGACCTTATACGCCTGCGCAGGAGAAGATAAAGCCGGTGTGTTCTTTCATCCCTTGATTATGTTTCAGCTGATGGGTATTAACGGCGCCTTCCTTACTGGTGATGCCTTCAACTTGTTTGTATTTTTTGAAGTACTGCTCATCGCCTCCTACTCGTTAATGATCCACGGCGGCGGCAAACAACGGGTTCAGGCTAATATTCATTATGTATTTTTAAATCTGATTGGCTCTTCCTTGTTCTTGTTTGCTCTTGGTACCCTTTATGGCACCTTAGGTACGCTTAACTTTGCCGACATGGCGGATAAGATCCCACAATTGGGCGCTAACGAGCTATTGTTGACGAAATCTGGAGCCTTATTGTTATTGGCTGTATTTGGTTTAAAAGCCGCCATGCTGCCCCTACACTTCTGGCTACCTAAAGCGTATTCCACCACTAGTACGCCGGTGGCCGCCTTGTTCGCCATTATGACTAAAGTTGGCATTTACAGCATCTGGCGAGTGCATGGAGTGATGTTTGGCAACCAAGCCGGTGAACTAGCAAATATCGCCCTACCATGGTTATGGCCGATTGCGCTACTCACCATCGTGATTGGCGCGATAGCCGTTCTAGCCAGTAAAAGCTTGCGGCTATTGTGTAGCAACTTGGTGATTGTGTCGGTAGGCACCTTATTGGTTAGCATTTGCTTAAATAGCCAACAAGCCAGCACCGCTGGGATATATTACTTAGTGCATAGCACCATCGCCTGCGCTGCAATGTTCTTATTAGCAGGGCTAATACAGCAACAACGTGGTAAGGCGGAAGACCGTTTCGTCAGCGCCAGAGCCATGCCTCAAGCAGCCAAACTGGGCTTTGTTTTTGTCTTACTGGCGATTGCGCTAATTGGCATGCCCCCCTTGTCGGGTTTCATTGGCAAAGCCTTGATCATGCAGTCAGTACAAACAAGTCAGCAAATGCTTTGGGTATGGCCGGTTATTTTAGGCGCAGGATTGATCTCATTAGTGGCGCTATCTCGCGCTGGCAGCTCATTATTTTGGCGAAGTAGCGGTGAGAAAAACAGCAGTGCGTTACAGGCTCACCCTTCGCAGTTTCTGGCGCTAGCCATATTAGTTAGTTTGCTGCCGGTAATGGTCATTTTCGGTGGAGCCGTTACCGAATACGCCGAACTTGCCGCAGAGCAACTCAATTCAGGCCTCAGCTTGCAACAACTTCATGAGGTAAGTCAGCGATGAAAAAATCTAGAAGCTTTCAATGGTTTCCCACCCCCTATCACAGTTTACTACTGTGGATAGTGTGGTTGATTTTACACGATTTCAGCCGCGGACAAATGCTACTAGGCGCAGTATTGGCGGTAGTAATCCCTTGGATTGTTGCCCCTTTATCTGAAAAAGAAGCTGTGGCGAAAAGCCCACTAAAAGTGCTGCTTTACACCAGCCGCCTGTTATACGACATCATTATCTCGAACTTTGATGTGGCAATACGGGTTTTACAGCCTAATGGTAATCTCAAGCCGGCCTTTATTGCCGTGCCTATCAACATTACAGAACCACTACCTCTAACCATTTTCACCAGCAGTGTATCTCTTACTCCCGGTACCTGCAGTGTGGAACTATCGGATGATAAACGATGGCTGTATGTTCATGTTCTACACATGGACGATGAACAAGCCTTGATTACCCAAATCAAACAACGTTATGAAGCCCCGCTTAAGGAGATTTTTCAATGCTAAGTTATGCCATTGTATTTGCCAGCGCCTTGTTATGTTGTGCTTTGGCCTTAAACACTTGGCGCCTCATTGTTGGCCCTAGCGCTCCCGATAGAATTATTGCGGTGGATACCATGTATATCAACAGCATCGCTTTAATCATTCTGCTAGGTCTATATCAGGGGTCTGAGAGCTATTACGAAAGCGCCTTACTGATTGCACTGTTAGGTTTTGTTAGCACTGCAGCCTTTTGTAAGTACTTATTACGCGGCGATATAATTGAGTAAGGGAAGATGATGTCCGGTTTAGTTGAATTGATAGTGAGTATATTTTTAGTATTGGGGGCCATTGTGATGTTGATTGGCTCTATTGGACTGGCTAAGTTCCCAGATTTTTTCACTCGCCTACACGCCCCAACCAAAGCCAGTACCTTAGGTGTGGGTTGTATCTTAATTGCCTCGATGATTTACTTTAGCTTCGACTTAGGCCACCTCACCTTAAAAGAGCTATTAATCTCGGTGTTTTTATTAATTACCGCACCCATCGCAGCTCACATGCTAGCCAAGGCTGGCTTACACTATAAAGTAAAACTTAAGGACAATACCCAAAACCAAGCCTTAAGCCAGCGTGCTTATCAACATCAAAGCCCTAAAGACGATGAATAACCAATAATTTTAATTTTTCTCGCCGAACGGACACAAAAAAGCCAGTCACAAGACTGGCTTTTTAATCACAAACCGACGACTAATTAATCGGCGCTGGCCGCTTTATCTTCGCTAGTGTAAATCATGATAGGATCGCTTTCGCCTTGAATAACGGTTTGATCAATCACGACTTTACTGATGTTATCGATAGAAGGTAACTCATACATAGTATCAAGCAATACAGCTTCAACGATGGAGCGTAAACCACGAGCCCCAGTTTTACGTTCCATAGCCTTATGAGCGATAGCACGAAGCGCATCTTCACGAAACTCAAGCTCAACATCTTCAAGCTTAAACAAGGCACCATACTGTTTGGTAAGGGCATTTTTAGGCTCACTCAAAATTTGAATAAGCGCTTCTTCATCAAGTTCAGTTAAGGTTGCCACCACTGGTAAACGACCGATAAACTCAGGGATCAAGCCGTACTTCACCAAGTCTTCAGGCTCAACCTTAGAAAACGTTTCACTCAAGGTACTCTTATCGGCTTCACCTTTCACTTCGGCACCAAAGCCAATACCAGTACCGGTTGTAGCACGCTGCTCAATCACCTTATCTAAGCCAGCAAACGCGCCTCCACAGATAAATAGGATTTTAGAGGTATCAACCTGCAAAAATTCCTGTTGTGGGTGCTTACGGCCACCTTGAGGCGGAACAGAAGCCACCGTGCCTTCAATCAACTTCAATAGTGCCTGCTGAACACCTTCACCCGATACATCTCGAGTAATTGAAGGGTTGTCTGACTTACGAGAAATTTTGTCAATTTCATCGATGTAAACAATACCACGCTGAGCTTTCTCTACATCGTAATCACATTTTTGCAGTAGCTTTTGAATGATGTTTTCTACATCTTCACCCACGTAACCGGCTTCAGTTAAAGTGGTCGCATCGGCCATGGTAAAAGGTACATCGAGCAAGCGAGCTAAGGTTTCCGCTAATAGGGTTTTACCGCTACCAGTAGGACCGATTAGCAAAATATTACTTTTACCCAACTCGATACCGTCAGCGACATCACCATTACGTAAACGTTTATAATGATTGTATACCGCTACCGCCAACACTTTTTTGGCGTGGTCTTGACCAATCACGTAATCGTCTAGATGTTCTCTAATTTCTTTAGGAACCGGTAAGGCATTGCCTTCTCTTTTACTCGGCGATATTTCTTTTATTTCTTCTCGAATAATGTCGTTACATAACTCAACACATTCGTCACAAATATAGACGGAGGGACCGGCAATCAGCTTTCTCACTTCATGCTGGCTTTTACCGCAGAAGGAGCAATACAACAGCTTACTGTTATCTCCATCACCCTTGCGCTTATCTGTCATTCGCTAACCTCAAACTTTGTAGCAATCTTAAGCTCTTCTTACAGTGTAAAACAAACTGCCCAGAATGCTATTCTCTCTATGCTCTATCCGTACAGACCGTGCGATAAAAAGCTTTATACACGACGCGCAAAGATATCGTCGACGATACCATATTCTTTAGCTTGTTCAGCCGTCATATAGTTATCGCGATCAGTGTCTCTAGCGATAGTATCAAAACTTTGTCCAGTATGCTCGGCCAACAACTCGTTCATACGACGTTTTGTTTTAATAATTTCATTTGCATGAATTTCAATGTCAGAAGCCTGACCTTGATAACCACCTAGAGGTTGGTGAATCATTACCTTGGCATTAGGTAAGCAATAACGCTTGCCTTTAGCGCCACCGGCTAATAAAAAGGCGCCCATACTTGCGGCCATGCCCATACAAACGGTGCTAATTTGCGGTTTAATAAATTGCATGGTGTCATAAATGGCCATACCCGCACTAATTGACCCACCGGGTGAATTAATGTAAATGAAAATGTCTTTTTCAGGATTCTCTGACTCAAGAAACAACAACTGAGCAACCACTAGGTTTGCCATATGGTCTTCAACTTGGCCAGTTAAAAAGATCACTCGGTCTTTTAACAAGCGTGAGTAGATATCATAAGAGCGCTCCCCTTTTGAGGTTTGCTCAATAACCATTGGCACCAAAGCCGCCATGGGATCGAATGCTGACTGATTTACTTCTTTAGACATTGATGCGCTCTTCCTTAAAAAAAATGGCTCGTATGAGTTACATACGAGCCATTATATGCGAGAAAAAGGTAGCTAAGTCAAATTAGAACTTAGTTTACACCTTGCTTGTTCATAATTTCGTCAAAAGCCACTTCTTTTTCAGTTACTTTGGCTTTATCTAGAACAAACTCAATTGCTTGCTCTTCTAGTACCACGTTACGAACGTTATTCATTAACTCTTCGTTTTTCGCGTAGTACTCAAGCACTTCACTTGGATCTTCATAAGCTGAAGCAAAAGAAGCAATGTGAGCATTCACTTTCTCGTCGTCAGCTTTAAGTTCGTTAACTTTAATTAACTCGCCTAATAGCAAACCAGTGCGCACGCGGCGCTCTGCTTGTTCAGAGAAAAGTTCATCTGGAAGTGTTGGTGCATTTTTGGCGTTTTCACCAAAACGTTGCATCGCTTGCTTACGTAGTTGCTCAACTTCTTGAGAAACTAAAGCAGCAGGAATATCAATTTGGTTTTGCTCTAATAAACCTGAAAGCACTTGCTCTTTAACACCAGCTTTTAGGGTTTGCTCTAGCTCACGTTCCATATTCTTACGGATTTCAGCTTTAAGCGCATCTAGTTCACCAGACTCAATACCGAAAAGTTTTACAAACTCTTCGTTAACTTCAGCAAGTTCTGGCTTCTCTACTTTGTTGATCTTGATATCGAAAGTAGCCGCTTTACCTTTTAGGTGCTCAGCGTGGTAGTCTTCAGGGAAGTTTACTTCGATAGTAAACTCTTCGCCCGCTTTCTTACCTAAAATACCGTCTTCAAAACCAGGGATCATACGACCAGCACCCATAGCTAGGTCAAAACCTTCTGCTTTGCCGCCTTCAAACTCTTCACCGTCAATCTTACCCAAAAAGTCTA
>NZ_JBNKPP010000244.1:0-1595 GCF_050295395.1 Agarivorans sp. | reverse complement strand
ATATTAATAATCAGCTGTAGGCTGGTCAGTTGCGGGTCGTTTAAGCAAAGCTTAGCTTCATCCATCGACTCCACACTGGCGCCGTAATGTTTAATCAGACCCTGTTGCTGGAAGTCTTGCAACCAAGTAAATATTTCACCGTCTTGCATCACTGGGTAGGGGATGCAGTGTAATTGAATTAAATCTAAGGCATCGCTTGAGAGTCGCTTCAGGCTGCCCTCAATACCCTTTAATAAACCTTGTTTGGTGTATTTATCCGGGAATAAACTGCCATCGCGGCCAATTTTGGTGGCGATGGTAATGTCTTGATGTTGTTGATAAAACTCGCCCAGTACACTCTCGCTCAAACCCGCGCCGTAGACATCGGCGGTATCATAAAAACGTACTCCACTGTCGTAAGCGGCACTTAATATTGCCAGTGATTGCTGTTTGCTAATGGGGCCAAAGTCGCCACCAAGCTGCCAACAGCCTAAGCCTATTTCAGTAAGCGCTAAGCCACTTTTACCTAAGATTCGATTTTTCATTGTTTGTTGATTCCATATTTACTGTCTATTTAGTTAAGTTTACTCATTTTATGTTGTTTGATAATTCATTATTATTGGAATTATTGTTCATAAATTTGGATTAATATGTATAGCGGTGTGGTTGATTTTGTCACGGTAGTCGAGAGCGGCAGTTTTACCGCGGCTGCAGATAAATTAGGCGGTTCTAAAGCTAGCATTAGTCAACGGGTAAGTGACTTAGAAGCGCGGTTGGGGGTGCAGTTGTTATATCGCTCAACCCGCAAGCTGCGCTTAACGGAGGCCGGTGAGGGCTACTATCATAGTTGCCGGCAAAGTTTGGAGTTATTAGAAGAAGCCAACCTAAGCGCCCAGCAGCAGCAACATCATCTGCAAGGCAAGGTGGTGATTAACTCCCAAGGTGGGATTTTTGCCGAGCAGTGGTTGGCTCCTGCCTTGTTGGCCTTTCGCCAGCAGTATCCCAAGATTGATATTGAATTGGATTTGTCTTCGCAGCGTGAGGATCTATTGGCCGCGCCGTTTGACCTAGTGCTGCGTATGGGGGCCTTGCCTGATTCTAGTTTGCAAGTGCGGGTATTAAGTCAGCTACATACCCATGTGGTGGCTAGCCCTGAATATTTGCAACAACACGGGGTGCCAAAGCACCCCGAAGAGCTTAAAGCACATCCTTGTATTTGTGGAACGGTGTCACATTGGCCCTTTGTTAAACAGCAGCAACGTTTAACGGTAGCGGTAAAAGGGCCTTTCTCTTGCCCTAATGGTCATGTGTTAAAACAAGCCGCCTTACAAGGGCTGGGGTTTATTCGTAGCCACGATATGTATCTTCGCGATGCACTGGCCGACGGCAGTCTGCAAGCGGTGTTACAAGACTGGCAAGAAAGTAGCCAGCCCTTATGGATGGTATTTCCACCGGCTCGATTTCGTTCCAAGCGAGTGAGTGCGCTGGCCGATTGGTTGGTTAACTATGCCCAGCAACATCCCATTTAGCTTGCCTATGTTCTCGGATAGATGCCCGCTAAGAAAGCAGCCAGTCAATGCGGTTTCATGGATGGAATTCCCGCCCGCTCGTTTTCG
>NZ_JBNKPP010000243.1:0-30422 GCF_050295395.1 Agarivorans sp. | reverse complement strand
CTTTTCCACCAATTGTAATTGGGTGTCGTTTAGCTTGGCCAAGGTCTGTTGCAGGGTTTGGTTAGCCTGTTCTAGCTCTTGAGTTCGCTCTGCCACTCGATGCTCTAACTGCTCTTGGTCGTGAGTAACCCGCGTGGCCATACTCTTAAGTAGACCACCTACTTGGTTAAATTCTTCGTAGGCCAAATAAGGAACCTTACTATCGTAACGGCCTTGCGAATAGTTCTCCACCACTCGGCTTAAGCCTTCTATCGGGTCAATAATCCGCCGAGTTAAAACCAGGGCAATTACCACCACAAACACGATGATCAGTACCACCATAATCACCACATTAAACTGGCGCTCTACCAGCAAGCCCCATAATGAACGACTTGGTGCACTTAAAGACACCAGCAAGGGGCCCGACATAGAGTTCACATTTAAGTCCACATCAATGGTTAAGCGTCGCTGTGCTTCTTTGCCGTTAACCCCTTTAAACAGCTGTTGCTCTGAGTGAAATAAAGCCAAAGCACCTTGTTGAGAAAGGCCCGGCGAAAAGGCGTTCCATAATGACTGCATCGGCACAAATACCAGCAATGCTCCCACTTGTTGACTGTTTTCTAGCGCATTCAGGTTTTTCTTCAACAAAGGCTGCATAAACAACAAGCCATAGTCGCTAATCCCCTCCCCTAACGGCTCAGTTAACTGGCTAAAATTAGCATCTTGATAAACTTCAATTAGCGCATCTTCAAAGCCGGCCTCCACCCGCTGATTTAAACGCGCGATAGCGTCTTGATGGGGGCTCACATCGAGGATTTCTGCCATTAAAGGGGCACCTTCAATCACTTGCCCTTGAGTATCCACAATATAAATGGCCGAGGCCCAACTGTTCTGCTGCAGTACTTCAGTCATTAACTGATTAGCGTGAAAGCCAAACATGGCCGAGGTGGGAGTAAAAATAATATCGTTTACCTGAGCCAAACTTTGCAGATCTAACAAAATTTGTCTGAACTGATAACGTATATCTTGGGCAATATTATTGGCGTGTAACCGCAAGGTTTGATTGACTGCTTGCTGATCTTGCTCAGAAATTTGCTTAAGTAGAAAGCCACCGATCAGGATGCTTGGTAACAATGCGCCGAGTAAAATACTCAGCGCTAATACGGTTCTAAGCTTATTCGCTTTTAAGCTCATTATTGTTGGCTCTGCTTATAGTCTCGCTCAGCGTATGTTTGCATGTATCGACTGGCCCTAGCTGCATCCACCAGGCCCTTATTAAATAGCTCAAAGCCCTTGCGCATTCCCAACCAAGCACTCGATTGCGCACCTTCTGCAGACATTGGCACCGCGTCAGCTAACTGAGCCAACATCGCCGCTTCATTAGCACTAGCATGGGAATGGATCTGCTTTAACAAAGGATCATTTACTGGTAAAAAGCGGGCTTCTTGATAAAGCCGTTGTTGCACCGCTTCACTTTGTAAATACTCAATTAACTGATTTAAAGCCTTTGCCTTATTACTACTGAGACTGTTATTCGGAAAGACTAATACTAGGCTAGACGACAAGGGTTTAAAAGTTCGGAGGCCTATTTTTGGGATCACAGCTATGCCCAAGTCATCACCTAAGCGTCGTTCAAAGTCGGCAATGCTCCACTCGCCATTAATTGAGTAAGCCACCTTACCTTCAATAAAATCTCGGTAACCGCAATCGTAAGTACAAGCGGCGCTCACTAAACCTCGGTTGCTAAGGCTCTTATAAAAGTTCAAGGCATCCTGCATCGCCGGTTCATTTAAGGTGACTTCTTGACCCCGAGTCATACGCCCACCAAAGGTATTATAAAACCCAGCAAACCAATACATCTCGGTGTAGTTCCAACCTATGGTAGCGATACCTTGTTGGTCAAACCCGGCTTTTTGCGCTAACAAGTCTTGCCAAGTCTTAGCCGGAGAAGGTACATAACGCCGATTGTAAAACAACATTAAATGGTTTCCCTGCAATATAGGAATACCATAGAGCTTCTGTTTATTCAGCGCCGTATGCAGTAATTCTTTTGGAGTATTAGGGTCAACTAAATCTATCGGTACTTCAGAAAACTTTGCCTGCTCGGCAATACCAATAATGTCAGAAGGAGCAAACACCACATCGGCTGCAGTGCCACGCATAACCGATTTAACTAAGGCTGGTTTTAGCGTTTCTGAAGTGATTTGGTGAAAAGAAACTTGATGATGATACTGCTGAGAAAACTGCTCCATTATCGCTTCAAAAACGGCTCTACCCTGTTCTCGATAATAAATAAAACTCAATTGTTCGGCATAGCTGGTTCCCCACACTACGCCAAGCAGCAGTAACAAAATTCGCATCCACTCGCCCTTTCACTAATCGCACTCTTTTAGTGTAGTTCAAAAGCACTAATCTGAGGCCTAAGTGGATGCCCAAATCGAGAACTCACAAACAGTTAAGCCATTGAATATCGCAGAATATCGTCTATGCAGCGTGGTAGAGAGACACCATTGCTGCGCTGCGTTTTAAGGCCTCACTCACCCACTTAGGTAAGTCATCAATATCCAAGTTATCTAAGAGGTTTTTTAACTCTAAGCCAAGTTCGGTGTCACCTTCGATTTGCAAACGTCGCTGAAAGAACAGCGTATCGGGATCTTCTTGGCGGCCCATCATTAAAACAAAATCATTTAACTTGCCACTAAAGCTAACATCCACCTGCGGCGCACTGGCGTGCACCGACAACTTTTCATCGTTATAGCTGATATACCAACTCGCAGCTAAGTCGGTCACCGAAAGTTTCAACCAACGCTGAGTAAGAAAATCCAAATCGCCATCTTCGATGGCTTCAGCAAAACTAAGCGCTAGCGCTTTCTCTAAGGCTATGCCCTGTATAGCAAAAGGACAGAATCTAGCTGGGATGCTTAACAAGCGTGGCATTTCTTTTACCAAAGACTGTTTTAAACGAGTCAGCACGAAGAACCTCTTAAAATAGATAAACAAAGCTGATAAGTGGCTAAGTTTACTCAAGTTTGGCTAATACAAAGCTGCGCTGAGTCAATATCCCCCTTAACTAAGCCCAGTAAAATGGCGAAAACACAGAACAATGAGGGACACATGGAGTTACTCTGTCCAGCAGGGTCTTTACCTGCCGTTAAAGCCGCTGTTGACCATGGCGCAGACGCCATTTACATTGGCTTTAAAGATGCCACCAATGCCCGCCATTTTGCAGGTTTAAACTTCGATGGAAAAAAACTCGATAAGGCGGTTGATTATTTAAAGCAACATCAACGACAGCTACACATTGCTATCAATACCTTTGCTCACCCAGAGCAACACCAGCTTTGGTACCAAGCCATAGATAGAGCCGTAGACATTGGTGCCGATGTGGTGATATTGGCCGATATAGCCTTATTGGAATACGCCAAGCAACACCATCCTCAACTTACAGTGCATTTGTCGGTGCAAGCCTCTGCCACCAATGCCTCGGCTATAGCCTTTTATCAACGCAACTTTAATGTAAAGCGCGTAGTATTGCCGCGAGTGCTATCGATGCATCAAGTAAAACAGTTGGCGCGCAGTTGCCCCGATATAGAGCTGGAAGTATTTGCCTTTGGTAGCCTTTGTGTGATGGCCGAAGGGCGCTGTTATCTTTCATCCTACCTGACCGGTGAATCACCTAATACTGTAGGCGCTTGTTCTCCGGCTTCATTTGTACGTTGGCAAGAAACCAAACAAGGGCTAGAGTCGCGCCTCAACGATATTTTAATCGACCGCTATGGGCCAGCAGAAACGGCTGGTTACCCCACCCTGTGCAAGGGGCGCTTCGAAGTAGACCAACGGGTTTACCATGCCCTAGAAGAGCCCACCAGCCTTAATACGCTGGAGTTATTACCCGAGTTATTTGCCGCTAATATCGCTGCGGTGAAAATTGAAGGACGGCAACGTAGCCCCGCCTATGTTGCCCAAGTCACTCAAGTGTGGCGCGAAGCGATCGACAGCTACCAACGTGACCCAAGCCACTACACCGCGAAAAGCGAGTGGATGAGTCGCTTAGCAAAACTATCGGAAGGCAGCCAAACTACCTTGGGTGCTTATCACAAGGCATGGCAATAGGTAAATTATGAAGTATTCTCTTGGACCGATTTTATACTACTGGCCTACACAACAAATCGAAGAGTTTTATCACTTAGCTAAAGCCAGTAGTGCCGACATTATTTATATTGGCGAAACCGTTTGTAGTAAACGCCGCAACATGAAGGCCAACGACTGGATAGAGCTTGGCAAGCAGTTGTCACAAGCGGGCAAAGAAGTGGTAATTTCTACCATGGCCTTACTAGAAGCCCCCTCAGAAATCCGTAATCTAAAAAAGCTCATCGATAACGGCGACTTTCTTATTGAAGCTAACGATGTGAGTGCCATTGAAGAGGCTCACCAAGCCAAACTGCCTTTTGTTTGTGGCCCAGCGGTCAATGTGTACAACGCTTATGCGCTTAAGGTCTTATTAGACCAAGGCATGCAGCGCTGGGTTATGCCGGTAGAGTTATCGCGCGACTGGCTGAAAAAACTCAGCGGCGAATGCCATGAAATGAATATTAGAGAGCGTTTTGAAATAGAAGTCTTTGCTTATGGCCATTTACCTTTGGCTTATTCGGCGCGCTGTTTTACCGCTCAGTCGGAAGGCAAAAGCAAAGATAATTGCGAAACCTGCTGCATCAACTATCCCAACGGGCGTGAAGTAAAAAGCCAAGAAGGTCAGCCCTTGTTCACTTTAAATGGCATTCAAACCATGTCAGGTGACTGTTATGACCTGATTAATGACCAACAAAGCATGCGGGGTTTGGTAGATATCGTACGCATTAGCCCTTTAGGTGAAGAAAGCATTGAACACTTAGAGGCGTTTAGAAAGAGAGCCAGCAGTGAAGAGCACTATCCCACTCCCGATACGGTGAATGGCTACTGGCACCAAATTGCTGGCATTCGCCAGCAAGATTAAAGCACTAAACTATGAGGACCGCTTATTGGTCCTCGTAGCGTTTTAACTCAAGTAGCGCTAAACGGTGCTCGACAAAATCATACACATTATTAGCTAAAGAAAGCTTAAAGTAACTTCTGGCCCGCTGATGTTCGCCGTTTTGCTGGGCCAATTTAGCCAAGTAGAAATAGGCTTCACATAGCTGCTCGGCCAAAGTTTGGTTATCACTTGGCTTATCCATGGTGCTATTAATTAAGTCTTGAGGACTCAACTCTCCGACATACAAACGCGCAATGTTCCAAGCCCAGTCTTCATTCTTATAGCTAGCGATGGCCGCTTGTAATTGACTTTGTGCTTCCGCTGAATTTGCCTCAGTCTGAATCAAATAACGCCAAATTACTCGGTAAGGATCGTTAGGCGCTTCTGCCGCATACTTATCAACATCAATTACCGCCAGCTCGGGCTTATTGGCATAACTCAGGGCAATGCCACGATAAAAATAAGCAAAGCTGTAATCGGGTGCTAACTCTAGAGCCGAATCAAAGGCCTCAAAAGCACTGTCAAATTCTTCCGCTAATACGAAGTAAATACCCAAGAAATTATAAGCTTCAACAAAATCGGGTTTCATCTGAATTGCCCGATTAAAATCAAACCGAGCTAAGGCACGTAAACCGACTCGATCAAACACAATGCCTCGCTCGTAATAAAGCTGAGCCATTTGTTGCTGATTATATTCCCCTGAATTGAGCATTTGCCCAAGTCGAGCCAAAGCGACTTCTGATTGGTAATTAACTTGCAGAGGCTGGGCTAATACCACCGTTTGCGGGGCTTGATTTGAAGTGCTAGCACAAGCGCTAAGGTAAGCAACCGTTACCAACATGCATCCCGTGCGCAAGGCTTTTTTTAACATATCACTTCCACTTTAAAATTAGCTAAAGGCTGGAAAGTTCAACACATCCAGCCTGTTATCTGTTTACCCTAGCAAGAGAGCTCAACAAGGGAAACCCAAACTTTCTATTATTTACACATTTATTATTGTGTATCTAAGACCTCAAAAGACTTCACCAAATCATCCAAGGCTTTAATTTGGGCAAGGAAAGGTTCAAGTTTGGCTAAGGCCAAAGCGCTAGGGCCGTCACAACGCGCATTATCTGGGTCTGGATGGGCTTCTAGGAACAAGCCCGCCAAGCTGGTTGCCATACCCGCTTTGGCTAGTTCTGCCACTTGCTCGCGGCGCCCACCTGAAGCTGCACCTAAAGGATCGCGACATTGCAGTGAGTGAGTCACATCAAAAATCACCGGCGCGCCATTACTGACTTTTTTCATGGTGCCAAAACCTAGGGTATCCACCACTAAATTATCGTAACCAAAGTTACTGCCACGCTCACACAAAATCACTTGAGTATTACCACACTCGGCAAACTTATCAACAATGTTGCCCATTTGCGAAGGGCTTAAAAACTGCGGTTTTTTAACGTTAATTACCGCGCCAGTTTTGGCCATGGCTTCCACTAAATCGGTTTGACGAGCCAAGAAAGCTGGCAACTGGATCACATCAGCGACTTCAGCCACCGGAGCAGCTTGGGCCACTTCGTGCACATCGGTAATCACCGGAATAGAAAACTGCTGTTTTATTTCTTCCAATAAACGTAAGCCTTGTTCCATGCCTGGACCACGGTAAGAATGGATAGAAGAACGGTTGGCTTTGTCGAAAGACGCCTTAAATACATAAGGAATGCCCAGCTTATTGGTGACTTCAACAAAATGTTCCGCAATACGCATCGCCAAATCACGCGACTCTAATACGTTCATTCCGGCAAACAAGGTGAATGGCGCGTCGTTCGCGACCTTAATCGAGCCGATATTTACGGTTTTTTGCTGCATGCTATTCCTCTCAATGTAATATGGCAGGCTGCGAATCCATGGAATGGATTTGCACCTTCAGTATCTTCGATAAGGGATCATCGGGACACTGCTCAATAAAATATTCAAAATCGTTGATTGCCACGTTAGTGCAATCTAACTGTTGATAGATAAACCCTCGGTCACGCATCTCATGCGGATCGCCCGGCTTTAAGCGTAGTAAGACTTGAGAAACACTCAAAGCCATCTCAAAATTATCTTCTCGCAGGCACATGCGTTTTAACTCACCTAACCAACGCTCGGTCACTTTAGCCGAGGCCAGCGGCGTTAAATCACGCTCATTCAGGCGCGCCAAGTCGCCTTTAAAACCACGGTGTATTACTTCAAGTTCGGCTTCGGTTTTCGACTCTCCGGAAAAAGCATCAAAATAAACTCTTTGCTCAGCCAATTGAAAGGCCAACATAGTTTGCGCCGGAAAACGAAGAATCTGGCATTCAATATCAAGCTTACGAGCAAAATAATGTAATAACAGAGCTAAGCTGGTGGCATTGCCACTACGACGAGTTAATACCTCGCCAATCAATAAGTTTTGACTGTGATAATAGGCTTGCCAATCGCCACTAAAACTTAAATCCTTATAAAATAAGCTTTGTAACTGTTCGAAGCGCCCAGCAGGCGTTTCCTCTACAGGATTCAGTTTAAGCCAATCCAACCATAGCCGATGCAAGTCTTTACGCACCGCCAAGGTTGATTGACCAGAGATTTCTTCTTCAAAACTTAAAATACGAAAAATCACTCTAGTCCTATCCTTTCGTCTTGTATTAATCACGCTCACCGTTGCTGACATAACGACCACCACTGACTCGGTCCAAGCCAGCGTAATCTTGCTCGGTAAATACTTCGCTATAACCGGCTGCGAGCAAACAGGCTTGCACCGCCTGCTTTTGATCATAACCATGTTCAAACATTAACCAGCCACCGGGTTTTAAGTAGTCTGGGGCTTGTTGAATAATCTCTTGTATGTCCGCTAAACCATGTTGCTCTGCGGTTAAAGCAGAGCTTGGTTCAAAACGCACATCGCCTTGTGCTAAATGCGGATCTTCGGCATCGATATAAGGCGGATTGCTCAATATAAAATCAAAGCACTCACCCTTGAAGGGGCTCAACCAAGAGCCTTGCTTAAAACAAACTTGCTTCAAACCGAGCTTTTGCGCGTTATGTTGCGCTAAAGCCAAGGCGTCTTCACGTAGGTCACTAGCGCTAATTTGCGCCAGGGGAAGCTCACTGGCTAAAGCCAAGGCGATGGCTCCGCTACCGGTTCCTAAATCCACTATTTTAGTATCGGCATGGTTATTGGCTTTCTTTAGACAAAGCTCCACCAATACTTCGGTATCTGGGCGCGGGATCAAGGTAGCGGGAGATACACTTAGACTTAATGACCAAAACTCGCGCTCACCTACAATGTAGGCTACGGGCTCACCTTGCTCGCGTTGGTTTAACCAGGTTTGGTATTGTTGCCATTGCTGCGGGCTTAGCAGGCGCTCAGGCCAAGTTAGCAAGTAGGCGGTGTCGCAAGCCAACACGTATTGCAACATCACCCTCGCATCCAGCTTGGGTGATTCGCCACCGGCTAAGCGCTCGCTCGCCCATTGCAATGCTTCACCAATACTAGGCAATTTAGCCTTCACTCTCGGCTAGCGCGGCCAATTGGTCGGCCTGATATTCTTGTAAGATAGGATCGAGCAGTGCTAACAAATCACCTTCTAAAATATCGTTTAAACGATATAAGGTTAAGTTGATACGGTGGTCACTCACTCGCCCTTGTGGGTAGTTGTAAGTACGGATCCGCTCACTGCGATCACCACTGGCGACTAATTCGCGACGCATCGAGGTTTCTTCAGCGCGGCGTTTTTCATCTTCTGCAGCTTGCAAGCGTGCCGACAATACCGACATCGCTTTGGCGCGGTTTTTATGCTGCGAACGCTCTTCCTGACATTCCACTACCACACCGGTTGGAATGTGGGTAATTCGGATCGCCGAATCAGTTTTGTTCACGTGCTGACCACCAGCACCAGAGGCACGGAAGGTATCTACACGTAAATCGTTAGGGTTAATCTCAATTTGCTCGGCTTCAGGAATTTCTGGCATTACCGCCACGGTGCAGGCCGAGGTATGAATACGCCCTTGTGACTCCGTTTCAGGTACTCGTTGTACACGGTGACCGCCTGACTCAAACTTCATTAAGCGGTACACATCTTCGCCATCAATTTTAGCAATCAGCTCTTTGTAGCCACCTTGCTCACTTTCGTTACATGACATAATGGTCATGCGCCAACCTTGGCTTTCAGAGAACTTACTGTACATACGGAACAAGTTGCCGGCGAAAATTGCCGCTTCATCACCGCCAGCGCCAGCGCGAATTTCTAAGAAGACGCTGCGCGAGTCGTTAGGATCGCGAGGCAACAATAATAACTGCAATTCTTCAGACAGTTTTTCCATGCTGGACTTAGCTTCTTCTACTTCTAGCTCGGCCATTTCACGCATTTCTGGGTCGTCGTCTTGCAACATTTCATTGGCCGACTCGAGGTTCTCTTGCGCCTGCTGATAAGCGGTAAAACAACTCACAACTTCTTCAAGCTGAGAATATTCTTTGGTTAGGCCGCGAAATTTATCTTGATCAGAAATAATTTCTGGTTCACCGAGTAACACTTGCACTTCTTGATAACGCTCTTGCAAGGTTTCAAGTTTGGATAAAATAGACGCTTTCATGCTTTCTCTCTTTAACTGCAATACTCCGTCGGCTTTACTTAGCAACGAAACATTGACCTCAAAATAAGGTTATTTTCTTAGGCCAATGGCCTCTCGTATTACCGCCAGCTCTTCCAGTCGGCCGTCTCGACCAGCCTTATTAATCGCCTCGGTTGGAGCATGGATCAGTTTGTTGGTTAATTGGAACGCGGTTTCGCGAATAACCGTTGCGGGATCTTTTCCGTTGGCTAAGGCTTCAAGCGCTTTTTCTACTGCTGCATCGCGCACTCGTTCACTATGGCTGCGGTAATCACGAATGGTGGTCACCGACTCCAAAGAACGCAGCCAAGCCATAAACTCTTCACTATGTTGGTTAACAATAAATTCGGCTTGTTCTGCCGCTTCACGGCGAGAAGCCATATTTTGCTCAACAATGCCTTGTAAATCATCAACACTGTACAAATAGGCGTCGCGTAATTCCCCAACTTGTTCTTCAATATCTCGCGGCACCGCAATATCCACCAAAAACATCGGTTGGAAACGACGCTTTTTCAAGGCGCTTTCCACCATCCCCTTACCAATAATAGGCAAAGGACTAGCCGTTGAACTAATCACAATATCGGATTGCGCCAAATGCTCGGGAATTTCATTTAAAGTAATCGCTTCAGCGCCAAAGCGGCTAGCCAAGGTTTTAGCGCGCGACACCGTGCGGTTAGCCACAGTCATCTTTTTCACGCCTTGATCAGCTAAATGCTTGGCCACCAAATCAATGGTTTCGCCCGCGCCTACCAGTAATACCGAAGATTGGCGTAAGTCATCAAAGATTTGTTTAGCCAAACTCACTGCGGCAAAAGCCACCGACACAGCGTTAACGCCAATATCGGTATCGGTTCGAACTTGTTTCGCCACCGAAAAGGCCCGCTGGAAGAAACGTTCCAATACACTGCCCACCGAGCCCGCTTCACGCGATTCGGTATAAGCTTGCTTAATTTGCCCAAGAATTTGCGGCTCACCTAGAATCAGCGAATCCAAACCACTGGCCACTCGCATTAAATGCGCCACTGCCTGTTGTTGTTGATACTGATATAGGCTCGGTCTTAACTCTTGCTCAGACAGCTTTTTATAGTCGACCAGCCATTGCACCACCTTCTCACCATCGGTATCACCCAAATTACAATACAGCTCGGTACGGTTACAGGTAGACACGATCACCATTTCCACACCAAGCTTATTGCTGGCGTCGGTTAAGGCTTGGTTGACCTGCTCAGGACTAAACGCGACTTTTTCACGCAACCCAAGGGGAGCCGATTTATGATTAATACCTAGGACTTGCAGACTCATCTTAGTGGGGCTTTGTTGCGCCTTTTCCTACCAGTGGAGTAAAAACGCAAATTGTACGGGAATATCCAACTAAATAAAAGAAACAGCACGGCTATGCAGCGCCTAATTAGCTAAAATTCAGCCAGCTAAACAACACATCTTTTCTTTTTAGCAATTTACACCCACTACCCTGAACTTTTATACTGCTGCAAAAAAGCGGAGACCTTGTGCGCCAACTCCTTTGTTTGTTAACTTTAATTGCAGGCCTTAGTGCTTGTAGTACCCAGCCCCCCATCACCACCGCAGATAGCGAATGGGAGCAGCATCTGAGCCAGTTACAGCAACTGGAGCATTGGCAGCTCAATGGAAAAATCGCCTTTATTAACCAACAGTCTCGTCAGGCTGCCAACTTATTTTGGCGCCAAGATGGTGAAAACAGCCTACTACGCATCAACGGCCCGCTGGGTTTGCAAGGCATAGAAGTGCATTATCAACCCGGCCAAGTATGGGTTAAAACCAAAGACGAAGAATATCGCGGTAACGATGCGCAACAGCTTATCTATAGGCTTACTGGCTGGCAGGTTCCGGTAGAACAGCTACCCGCTTGGCTACTGGGCATGCCGAGCCAAAATGATTATCAGCTAAATGCCCAGCACCGCTTAGCCAGCTTTACCAGCGCCGAGCAATGGCAAATAAACTATCTGAACTACGCACAATATGGCAACTACACACTGCCGCGACAGCTAGAACTCAACTCCGCCGATAACCGTTTAAAACTTAATATTCACCAATGGCAAATCGATGACTCAACCAACCCTTAGTGGCCCTTGGCTTGCTCCTGCTAAACTCAATCTATTTCTTTATATTACAGGGCGGCGCCCCGATGGCTACCATGACTTGCAAACCCTTTTTCAATTTATCGACTGCTGCGACCAACTTTATTTTGCGCTAAACCAAGCAGGCGAGATTAGCTTAAACAGTGACTTAGACTTCCCTGCCGAAGACAACCTAGTAGTAAAAGCCGCCTGTTTATTGCAACAACATTGCCATGTAAAACAAGGGGTAAGCATCACTCTAGAGAAGCGATTGCCGATGGGTGGGGGCATTGGTGGGGGCTCGTCTAATGCCGCTACTACCTTGCTGGTATTAAATCAGCTTTGGCAGTGTCAACTTAATCTCGAACAATTAGCCGCACTGGGTTTGCAACTTGGCGCAGACCTGCCTATTTTTATCCATGGTCATAGTGCTTTTGCAGAGGGTGTGGGTGAGCAGTTGCAGAATGTTAACCCCGAAGAAAAGTGGTATGTAGTACTTCACCCTAACGTGCATGTTTCAACCCCCAGCGTATTTAAGCACCCAGAACTACCGCGTAATACGCCAAAACGTAATTGGAATGAACTAAAAAACAGTGACTGGCACAACGATTGCCAAGAAATTGTGGCGAAAGTTTATCCGGAGGTTGCACAAGCTCTTGGCTGGTTGTTAGAATACGCGCCGTCGAGAATGACTGGAACCGGAAGTTGTGTTTTTGCCGCTTTCGACACGGAGCGTGAAGCCCTTGCCGTGCTAAATAAACGCCCCAAAAATCTTACAGGTTTTGTGTGTAAATCCTGTAATCAGTCGCCGCTTCATCAGCAACTGAATCAAATCAAAAACATACAATAACACCGCTGGCGTTTAAGCAAACAATGCTTAAACGCTTAACCAATGTAATGCTCTTTTGACCCGATAAATCTGAGGTTTCCATCGTGCCAGACATGAAACTCTTCGCCGGTAACGCCACGCCAGAACTTGCCCAGCGTATTGCTGACCGCCTATATACCACCCTTGGTGATATTTCAGTAGGTAGATTCAGCGATGGCGAAATTAGTGTACAAATCAACGAAAACGTTCGTGGTGGAGACATCTTTGTTGTCCAATCCACTTGTGCGCCAACTAATGATAATGTCATGGAACTTATCGTTATGGTTGATGCTCTACGTCGTGCCTCTGCGGGTCGTATTACTGCGGTAATCCCCTACTTTGGTTATGCGCGTCAAGACCGTCGTCCTCGTAGTGCTCGGGTGCCTATCACCGCTAAAGTTGTCGCCGACTTCTTATCTAGCGTTGGTGTAGACCGCGTGCTAACCGTTGACCTACACGCTGAACAAATTCAAGGTTTCTTCGATGTTCCAGTAGACAATGCCTTTGGTAGTCCAGTACTACTACAAGACATGTTGGACAAAAACCTAGAATCTCCAGTCGTAGTTTCACCAGATATTGGTGGTGTGGTTCGTGCTCGTGCAGTAGCTAAAATGCTTAACGACAGCGATTTAGCCATTATCGACAAACGTCGCCCTCGCGCTAACGTTGCTCAAGTAATGAATATTATTGGTGACGTTGATGGCCGTGACTGCATCATGGTTGATGACATGATCGATACCGGCGGTACTTTGTGTCAAGCTGCTGCAGCGCTAAAAGCTAAAGGCGCAAAACGTGTATTTGCTTACGCTACTCACCCTGTATTCTCAGGCAATGCGGCCAGCAACATCACTGAATCAGCACTAGACGAAGTGATTATTACCGACTCTATTCCACTAAGCGAAGAAATGAGCAAAGTAGAGAAAGTTCGCCAACTTTCTTTAGCTCCGATGTTGGCTGAAGCGATTCGTCGCGTGAGCAACGAAGAGTCAATCTCTGCGATGTTCTAAAGTTGGCCTTGCCAGCCACTTAAAACAGCGTTTTAAGTGCATCAGTAAATAGAGCTAAACATAAAAGCGAACCATTAGGTTCGCTTTTCTATTAGTGAGTTTTCGATATCGTTTGCGGGACCACACTTTAACCCTCATGCTTTAAACGACGCCCCTTAAAATCACAACACCATCCATTGACGTTAAAAAAATACATATGAGTAACAAAGTGCTTTATTATGCAATTTAATTAAAGTGACTTAAATTTTAAGCAATAAAACTTCCGTTGAGTAACACCGCAAGTTTGTAGCTAAATAGAGCAGATATGCTAAGCATCCCACTACCCTTTATTGCCGCCTTTTTATTGTTTCTCATCATCGTTGTATTGAGATTTAAAGAGCCCCACCTTTGGAAAAAACCTACAGCGTTTATCATACTTTGCATTGTGACCATGATAGTTGTGGGGTTGCGGTGGACAACAGACTTTCCTTTTCTGCGAGCGCTTCAACCTATATTAGGAGCATGCTTACCCGTTGCTGCTTGGCTATCTTTTTCTGAAGCGCACAAACCCGGTTCGCATTCATTTGTGCACTGGCTAGGACCTTTAATCGTTGCACTCTGCTCATTCAGTTACCCCCATTTATGGCCAGCTATTATTGATTATTTAATTCCATTACTCTCACTGGGTTATGGATTAGTCTTAATAAAATCGTCATTCGCCCTCGCAGAGGGGGTTCCTTTACATAAGCTCAGTCAGGTATCACTAGCAGAAAAAGCAGCCGGTATCTTATTAATTATTTCGGCATTAATAGATAGCTCGATATCTTATGATTTTTTTATGTTTGGTGGTGAGCACGCACATCTAATACTGTCGGTCAGCTACCTTATACTCATCCCGGCCATTGCCGTAATGGTCGCCTATGTTGGTATCTGTTCGCCACTAGAATCACAGCCCGCTAAAACAGAAAATAGCACTTTGCTGAAAGACGAGAGAGAATCAATACAGCTCGGTCAACGAAAACCGCCAACTCTCGATGCGGACGAAATTTCATCCATTACCACTCAATTTGAAAGATTCATGCGAGAAACAGAAGCTTTTAAAGATGCCAGCCTGACACTGAATAAAATAGCGAGAAAGCTGGGAATTCCGACCAGAAAGATTTCATTCGCGGTAAATCAAAAATACGGCAAAAATATATCCAAATTAATTAATGCCTATCGAATTAATCATGCCCAGCAGTTGTTGATTAACAGCGATATGACGATTACCGATGTGTATCTAAGTTCCGGTTTTCAGACCAAATCAAATTTTCACCGAGAGTTTTCAAGAATCACTGGACTAACGCCTAGTGAGTTTCGTCTACGCCATTTAGATAAAATGGCTTAGACGAAAAAGTGTTAATCGATAAATTGTAAAATATCAGAGAAAATCTGCTGATGAAGGGTCTCGCGACTCGTGTTTTCGCCATCGATACACACAACACTATCTCCTGCCGTCTCCTGCTCAAGCAGAGCCGCTGCACCGGGTTTGCAAAGCTGCATAAAGCTAAAGTGAGCTGCGTTTTCGTATACTTTGTATCGTCTTGATAATAATGGTAAGTGTTCGGCTAAATAGCCCGACTCTCTCGCTTGGGGTAAATCACCAATATCTACCCCGGCAGCAAGAATAAGAACAGGGGTATCAACATCGTTTAAACTTACAGGCAAGAAGCTTCTAGCCAAGCCAAGGTCCAGACTCACCACTCTTGTGATACGTGGATCATCTAGTGTTTCAGATTTATGCGTATTTTGCCAAGCCTCACTTAGTCCCAGTTCATCAGCTAAGCCACAAACACGTGGATTAGGGTACTTCACACACTGTTGCTTAAAGACTTCTTGGTCAAATTTAGCCCCCACAAGTTGCAAAGCAGTCCATCCCCCTAATGAATGCCCTATCACTGTAATATCTTCATGATTAATCCGAGAACGCCATTGCCGAGCACTGAATAAATAATCGAGCACCTTTGAAATATCCTTTACTCTGAGCCACCATTTGGCAGCCTGAATCGGATTATGATCTAGGGTTGTCGTGCCAGGGTGATTAGGTGCGGCAACAATATAGCCTGTGCGAGCAAGCTTGGACGCAAGCCAGTTTAGATTTCGCCAGCTTCCTCGATATCCATGGGAAAGCATAACGACAGGGGCAGATGTGATATCAATCCTCGCGTTTCTGATCACCTTAGTCCCCTCAAATGCCGCATTATCTGCAATATTTGATATCGGGCCATTGTCATTTGTTGGATACCATATCGCCGTAGGCAAAGGACGACTTTGATCTATGGTAATGGTAACTTGCTGAAAACCGATATTCTGCGCAAAAACATGATGAGAAGAAAATAGAAATAAAATAGTAATTAAAACAGATGATTTACAGCTCATGCTTAACTCCATTACGTGGTTGCTTGTGTTGGAGCCAGAATAGGTAAAATTGTTGTATTTAGAGTCCTAAAACAAGATCTAGGACATACTCAATCAGGATATAGTACTCACGATATAAGCCAAACACCTCAAAAGACGCTTTAACTACCTGAAGCAGCATAAAAATAATAGCTGTGCTGCCAACATTTACACCGGCGGGAGTCAGCAACCACAGCCGAACACCAAATCCAAACACAACTATTAAGCATTGTTATTCAGCCTCTACCTCTATATTAAACAAGCCCCTCATTACTGAAGCGAAACAAGAGCTAAGCGAAATTAGCATGCTTTTTTATTGGCTTTCAAAAACGTCAATGGTAGAATGCCGCGCCTTTTGAATTGCGCTGTGGTTATTTTAGCCAAGCAGCATAATCAATAAGGTACTGGTTAGGATTTGGTCGCGAAATCTTAGCCTCATTCTTTTATTTGGAGAAATACAAATGTCTAACATTACCATTGACGCTGAATTGCGTTCAGACCTAGGGAAAGGTGCGAGCCGCCGCCTACGTCACGCAGAAAAAGTTCCTGCTATCGTTTACGGTGCTGGTGAAGCCCCTGTTTCAATCACTCTAGAGCAACGTCACGTACTTAAAGCTCAAGAAACTGAAGCATTCTACTCAAGCATTATTACTTTGAATATTGCTGGTAAAGCAGTAGACGTATTAGTAAAAGACATGCAGCGTCATGCTTACAAGCCACGTGTTCAACACATTGACTTCCAACGTGTTGATAACTCTCACGCTATTACTAAATCTGTACCTCTTCACTTCTTAAACGAAGACAAAGCGGAAGCAGTTAAAAATGGCGGTAAAGTACACCACTTGGCGACTGAGATCGAAGTTAGCTGTTTAGCTAAAGATCTACCTGAATTCGTTGAAGTAGACGTAGCTAAGCTAGAGCTTGGTGCATCTCTACACATTTCTGACATCGTTCTTCCTGCTGGCGTTAGCTCTGTTGAGTTAGCTAAAGGCGAAGCACACGACCAAGCTGTAGTATCTATTACTGCTCCTAAAGGTGCTGCTGAAGACGATTCTGCTGAAGAAGAAGCTGCTGCAGAATAGTGTCAAACGATATTCGTTTACTCGTGGGCCTGGGAAATCCAGGCCCCGAATATGCCGCTACCCGCCACAATGCAGGTGCATGGTTAGTCACTCAGCTAGCTAGCAACCATCACGTTCAATTAAAGCCCGATAGTAAACACTTTGGACTAACCGGCCAAATTCAAATGGCAGGCCAAGAATTGCGTTTATTAATCCCCACTACTTATATGAATCTCAGCGGAAAAGCTGTAGCTTCATTGGCCAAATTCTACCGTATTGAGTTAGAACAAATCATGGTTGCCCATGATGAGCTTGATTTACCGCCGGGGGTTGCCCGTTTTAAAAAAGGCGGTGGGCATGGTGGACACAACGGGCTGCGCGATATTATTAGTAAATTTGGTAACAGCAAAGATTTCCATCGTTTGCGAATAGGTATTGGCCATCCCGGACATAAAGACCGCGTATCAGGCTATGTTTTGGGTAAAGCACCTAAAACCGACCAACTACTAATAGATGACGCCATTGATGAAGCGGTACGCTGTACCGATGTTTTGCTTAAAGACGGTTTAAGCAAAGCAATGAATCGATTACATAGTTACAAAGCGGGCTAAGCCCCTTAAACACAGATAGGTATTATTATGGGATTTAAATGTGGCATCGTAGGTTTGCCAAACGTAGGCAAGTCGACCCTATTTAACGCTCTGACTCAAGCCGGCATTGAAGCTGCAAACTTTCCATTTTGTACTATTGAGCCCAATACAGGCGTAGTGCCAGTACCTGATGAGCGCTTAGATGCCCTCGCCGAGATTGTAAATCCGCAGCGCGTACTACCTACCACTATGGAGTTTGTAGATATTGCTGGCTTAGTGGCTGGCGCGTCTAAAGGTGAAGGCTTGGGTAACAAGTTTTTGGCCAATATCCGAGAAACCGACGCCATTGGTCATGTGGTTCGCTGTTTTGAAAATGACAACATCGTGCATGTTGCCGGCAAAGTAGATCCAGCCAACGATATAGACACCATCAATACTGAGTTGGCCTTAGCCGATTTAGATAGCTGTGAAAAAGCCCAGATCCGCGTGGCTAAAAAAGCCAAGGGTGGCGATAAAGACGCAAAATTCGAGTTAGAAGTATTAGCCAAGGTGCAAGCTCACCTAGAGGCTGACCACATGCTACGCAGTTTAGACCTAAGCAAGGAAGAAAAAGCCGCCATTGCTTACATGAACTTTTTAACAGCGAAGCCCACCATGTACATTGCTAACGTCAATGATGATGGTTTTGAGAACAACCCCTACTTAGATATCGTAAATGAAATTGCTGCGGCAGAAAACGCGGTGGTAGTAGCGGTTTGTGCCGAAATTGAAGGTGAAATTGCCGAATTAGACGCCGAAGAAAAAGCCGAGTTTATGGAAGAAATGGGCTTAGAAGAGCCTGGCCTAAACCGCGTTATTCGTGCAGGTTATGAACTATTAAACCTACAAACTTACTTTACCGCAGGGGTAAAAGAAGTTCGCGCTTGGACCATTCCAGTTGGCGCCACCGGGCCACAAGCCGCAGGTAAAATCCACACCGACTTTGAGAAAGGTTATATTCGCGCCGAAGTGGTGGGCTACGATGACTACATCCAATACCGAGGTGAAACTGGCGCTAAAGGTGCCGGTAAATGGCGCCAAGAAGGTAAAACTTATGTGGTGAACGATGGTGATGTGATTCACTTCTTGTTCAACGTATAAGATCATCTGAGAGCCAACCTTCGGGTTGGCTTTTTTGTAGCCAATTAAACACAGCTAAAGCACTTTTTCTTCGCTGCACCGGCGATAAACCTAGCCAACTATTCAAATTCCCCTTCTCATTTTCCCCAAACCGCTACTTTTTCAGGCCACAAACTCGCTTACAAAAGCAACAACTTTTAGCTTAAACATCGACATTGGACAGAAAGCGAACAGCCAAATTGAACAAACTAACAGCATCACGTACACAAACTGCGCAAACAAACTTTTTTGCGGATTTTTGACAAAAAAACGGTTGACGCTGTTGGGTCTCATCAGCATAATACGCCCCGTTCTCGACACAAAGCGTCGGAAACACAAGGCTATGTAGCTCAGCTGGTTAGAGCACAGCACTCATAATGCTGGGGTCGCAGGTTCAAGTCCCGCCATAGCCACCATTATTGTATACTACTAAAGTTACAATAAGAAATTTGCGGAAGTGGCGGAATTGGTAGACGCGCTAGATTTAGGTTCTAGTATCGCAAGGTGTGAGAGTTCAAGTCTCTCCTTCCGCACCATTCTTCTTAACAGAAGAAGCCATAGAGTAAGACCCTGCAGGGATATCGCCAAGCGGTAAGGCAGCGGCTTTTGATGCCGCCATTCGTTGGTTCAAATCCAGCTATCCCTGCCATTTTCGAAGGCTTGAGTTTAAAACTTGAGTTAGCAACAGGAACCAAAGTTCATTGTTGCCAGTCTAAGTGAAAGCTTAGAGTCGCGAAACAAGTTTTCGCAACAAAGTTTCTGCAGGGATATCGCCAAGCGGTAAGGCAGCGGCTTTTGATGCCGCCATTCGTTGGTTCAAATCCAGCTATCCCTGCCACTTTTATTGTGGCTAGTGATAACACTAGGCGACAGTAAATATTTAGGGCTTTATGCCCAGGTAAGACAGTAGTACTATGTCGAAGACTAGCAACTGCTTCCACTGCCGATAAGTTTGTAGGTTCGTGAGAATGTACAGATGGCTATGTAGCTCAGCTGGTTAGAGCACAGCACTCATAATGCTGGGGTCGCAGGTTCAAGTCCCGCCATAGCCACCATTAGTTTTACAGTAATTTCGTGCGGAAGTGGCGGAATTGGTAGACGCGCTAGATTTAGGTTCTAGTATCGTAAGGTGTGAGAGTTCAAGTCTCTCCTTCCGCACCATTCTTCTTTCAGAAGAATCCAATTCAAAAAGTTTTGTAGGGATATCGCCAAGCGGTAAGGCAGCGGCTTTTGATGCCGCCATTCGTTGGTTCAAATCCAGCTATCCCTGCCACCTTAGAAGGCCTGCTTTTTAGCAGGCCTTTTTCTATATCTAGACGCAAGAAAACAAAAAGCCGCATCAGCGAGCTTTTGAGTGCTGCATTATTGCAGCTCTCCCAGTGCGTATTTGAGCGTCCAATCTTTTACCGGCCCACAACTGGCTAAGCCTTTAATCGCTAACTTACGTAAACCCGCTAAAGGCGCGAAGGAATTAGAAAACAACAGATAAAACACATCCATGCCAGTTTGCATGGCTAAGTTATCGGGCTTGCGCCTTACTTCAAATCGGCGCAATGCTTGCTCTAAACGCTCAAAGCCGCAAGTTTCAAGCTGCTCCAGCAAACACCTCACGTCGCGATACCCAAGATTAACGCCCTGCCCCGCTAAAGGATTAATGGTATGCGCGGCATCACCTATAACTACGGCACTGTGCTTGAGATAGCGATTAACATGACGCCGTGTAAGTGGGAAACTGGCACTGGATAGGATCTCTATATCCCCCGGCAAGGGCGGAAACTCGGCTTCAATGCGTTGTTTTAGTTGGGCAGGGCTCAGTTGTTTTAGCTTGCTAACAGTGTCTTTGCTGTCGTACCAGATTAAAGCCGCATGTTGCCCAGCCAACGGCAGCAGGGCCCGCGGGCCGCTGGGATAAAATTGTTGCCAAGTGGCAGTTTGCTGTGGCGCAGCTAACTTTACATTGATCGCAAAGCAGTCATGACGATAATCCCAAGCACTGATACCCAAACCCAATTGCTGGCGCATCGAAGAATTAGCCCCATCGGCCACAACCATTAAACGCGCCTCTATCTGCTGCTCGTCTAACAGCAGTTGTACGCCTTGCGCATCGTTTTTCAGTAATTGAGTTTGGCTGACAATTCTGCGCACCACGCCCGCCTGCTGATTAGCCTGCCATAAACCTAGCTGAATCAGACGGTTTTCCACCATAAAGCCTAGCTGCGGTAAATCCAGCTGAGCGGCATCAAAAATTAATTTATCTTGAGGATCTTCCCACACCTGTAACTGCCGATAGGGGCACAAGCGCATCGCCTCAATCGCTGGCCAGGCCTGTAAATCTGTTAATAAGTTAACACTGCTTTGACTGATCGCACTTACTCGTAAGTCTATCGGCTGGCTGGCATCATAAGCGGCGGGTTGCTGACTTTCTAGCATCAATACCGAGCGCCCCTGCAAAGCTAAACCTTGGGCGCAGGCCGCACCTATCATGCCTCCACCAATCACCACTACATCAAATTTTTCCATGCTGATTCAATTCATTGTTACCGTTTTGTGCAGTTTAACCCGAAGCCAATCATGCTGGCGAATCTTGTGCTAATTATTTGCGGCCAAAATCAACTGGATGTTTTTTGCTCTTTTTCCACCAAACCCGCCGATTGTTACTAGTCAGACCTACGATAAACCAGTAAAATACGCGTCCTTTTTTAACGATGTAATTAATGAGTAAAACGATGGGAAATAAGCTGCATATCAAAACTTGGGGCTGCCAAATGAACGAGTACGACTCCTCGAAAATGGCCGACCTTCTCGATGCGACCCATGGTTTTCAGCTAACCGAGGAAGCTGAAGAAGCTGACGTATTGTTATTGAATACCTGTTCTATTCGCGAAAAAGCCCAAGAGAAGGTATTCCATCAGTTAGGTCGCTGGAAAACACTCAAACAAAAGAACCCTAAATTGGTAATTGGGGTTGGCGGCTGTGTGGCATCTCAAGAAGGTAAAGCCATTCGTGAGCGCGCGCCCTACGTTGATATTGTATTTGGTCCACAGACTTTGCACCGCTTACCTGAAATGATTAAGCAAGTGAAAGGCGGCGACAAGGCAGTGGTTGACGTCAGCTTCCCTGAAATCGAGAAATTCGACCGCCTACCAGAACCTCGCGCCGAAGGTGCCACGGCTTTCGTTTCAATTATGGAAGGCTGCAGCAAATACTGTACCTTCTGTGTAGTGCCTTATACACGTGGCGAAGAAGTGAGTCGTCCGCTTGATGACGTATTATATGAAATCGCTTCTTTGGCAGAACAAGGGGTGCGTGAAGTTAACCTACTAGGGCAAAATGTAAACGCCTACCGCGGTTTAACTCACGACGGCAACATTTGTAGCTTTGCCGAGCTACTGCGCTACGTGGCCAGCATTAACGGTATCGACCGGATCCGCTTTACTACCAGCCATCCCATCGAATTTACCGACGACATCATCGAGGTATACGCCGATACGCCTGAGCTAGTGAGCTTTTTACACTTACCTGTACAAAGTGGTGCCGACCGAATCCTTAACTTGATGAAGCGTGGCCATACTGCCATCGAGTATAAATCTATCATCCGTAAGTTACGCAAAGCTCGCCCTGACATTGAGATTAGTTCCGACTTCATTGTCGGCTACCCCGGTGAAACCGAGCAAGACTTTGCCGATACCATGAAGCTTATCGAGCAAGTGAATTTTGATATGAGCTTTAGCTTTGTTTACAGCGCCCGTCCGGGTACACCAGCAGCCGATTTGCCCGATGATGTAAGCGAAGAGCAAAAGAAACAACGTTTATACATTCTGCAAGAGCGGATTAACCAGCAAGCCATGCAGGTAAGTCGTCGTATGCTCGACACTGAACAACGTATCTTAGTAGAAGGTCCGTCGAAGAAAAATCCAATGGAGCTACGCGGTAGAACCGAAAATAACCGCGTCGTTAACTTTGAAGGCGGCCACGAGCTTATCGGTCAATTTGTAGATGTTAAAATCGTTGATGTATTTGCGCACTCATTACGTGGTGACTTGGTGCGCACCGAACAACAAATGCAGTTGCGTAATGAAGTGGCCCCTGCCACTATTATCGACAAAACAGATGGGCAAGCTGACCACTTAGGCGTGGCGAGCTTTACGCCCTAGTCGTATCTAACCCTTTTAAGGAGTGAGGCTGGCTCACTGTAGCCAGCCCCTAAAATACAATTTGAGTAATAAAATCAATTCTATTGAAATTCATTTAGAACCTGCTTCTAGTCCTCGCCTAGCCCAGCTATGTGGCCCCTTTGACGACAATTTAAAACAGTTAGAACGCCGTTTAGGGGTAGAAATCAGCTACCGTAACAACCACTTTCAAATCACCGGCCGCCATGGCATGTGCTTAATCGCCGGTAGCATCTTGCGCTCACTGTACGTAGAAACCGCGCCGATAAAAGGCGGAGCGATTCCTGAACTGAGTCCAGAAAGCGTACACTTGGCCATTCAAGAAAGTCATGTACTAGAGCAAGACGAAGAGACACCACAACACTACGGCAAAGAGCTTACGATTAAGACTAAGCGCGGTGTCATTAAACCTCGTACACCGAATCAAGCCGCTTATATTGGCAACATGCTAGGCCACGACGTCACCTTTGGTATTGGCCCAGCGGGTACCGGTAAAACTTATTTAGCCGTGGCTTGTGCGGTAGATGCACTAGAGCGCCAAGAAGTTCGCCGTATTTTGCTCACCCGTCCGGCGGTAGAAGCCGGCGAAAAACTGGGCTTTTTGCCCGGCGATTTAAGCCAAAAGGTCGACCCTTACTTGCGCCCACTTTACGATGCCCTCTTCGAAATGCTCGGTTTTGAGAAAGTTGAGCGTTTAATGGAGCGCAACGTGATTGAAGTAGCGCCACTCGCCTACATGCGCGGCCGTACCCTAAACGATGCCTACATCATCTTGGATGAAAGCCAAAATACCACTGTAGAACAAATGAAAATGTTCTTAACCCGCATTGGCTTCAATTCTCGCGCAGTGATTACCGGTGACATCACCCAAATTGACTTACCACGCCATCAAAAATCTGGCCTGCGCCACGCCATCGAAGTATTAAGTGAAGTGCCTGCATTAAGCTTTAACTTCTTTCAAGCGGCCGATGTGGTGCGCCACCCGGTAGTAGCGGCCATTGTGCAAGCCTACGAACAACAAGACGAGCGCGATCGAATTGCCGAAGAGCAGCAAAAGCTACGCCGCGAGGCCGCTCAACAGCAAAAACAGAACAGTGAGGATTAAACATGGCAATTGTTGACTTACAAATTGCCACTGGCGATCAACAAAATCTACCCACAATTAGCGCCTTTGAAGCCTGGCTGCACGCCACCTTAGTTGAGCAAGACCGAGACACAGAAATCACGGTTCGGATTGTGGATGAAGCAGAAAGCCAAGCGCTTAACCTACAATACCGCGGCAAAGACAAACCCACCAATGTATTGTCGTTTCCCTTTCAAGCGCCTCCCGGGGTCGATATTCCACTATTAGGCGATCTGGTTATTTGTCGCCAAGTGGTTGAAAGAGAAGCGGCTGAGCAGGGAAAAGCTGTTTTTGATCATTGGGCTCACATGGTTGTACATGGTAGTCTTCATCTGCTAGGTTATGATCACATCGATGAACAAGAAGCTGAAGAAATGGAAGCACTTGAAATCGCGGTATTAACCAAATTGGGTATAGCTAACCCTTACTAATATATTCAAACATTAACTAGGTAAAAAGAAAGACTATGAGCGACGATAACCCTCACTCGAGCAACGGCTCCGCTAAGAAGAGTTGGATAGCAAAAATTATCCAGTTAGTACAAGGGGAGCCGAAAAGCAAAGAGGAATTGGTAGAAGTAATTCAAGATGCCAATCAACGAGAACTAATCGATCAGAACACCCGAGAGATGATTGAGGGTGTGCTTGATGTATCAAGCCAACGAGTACGGGACATCATGATCCCTCGCTCGCAAATGGTGACCTTAGATGTCAACCTCACCATTGCCGACATTTTACCTACCCTAACCGAAGCTCGTCACTCACGCTTTCCGGTTATTCATGAAGACAAAGACCATATCGAAGGCATTTTATTAGCCAAAGATTTGCTTAAATACGCCTTCACCGAAGAGGCCTCTACCACGCCATTAAGCGAAGTGATTCGCCCAGCGGTAGTCGTGCCAGAAAGTAAGCGCATCGACAAACTACTGAAAGAGTTTCGCAGCGAACGCTACCACATGGCCATTGTGGTGGATGAGTTTGGTGGTGTATCTGGCTTGGTAACCATTGAAGATATCCTAGAGATTATTGTTGGCGACATCGAAGACGAGTTTGCCAATGAACAAGATCTGCAAGACGATATTCGCCGCATTAACGATAAAACCTTTGCAGTGAATGCCCTTACCGACATTGAAGATTTTAACCGTTTTTTTGCCAGTAATTTTAGCGACGAAGAAGTTGATACCATTGGTGGCCTAGTGACCCACGCCTTTGGCCATTTGCCAGTGCGCGATGAACATATCGAAATCGATGGTTTTCACTTTAAAGTCCGTACCGCTGACCGACGCCGCTTAGTTCAGCTGCAAGTCAGCATTCCCGAAGACAAGGCTTTAGACTTAAACATTCAAGAGTAAAAATGGCACTCACTTTAACTCCGCGGCTACGCTTGCTAGCCGCTTTTATTAGTGGCCTGAGTGCCCCTTTAGCCTTTGCTCCTTATGGCATTTGGCCGCTAATGCCGCTGTCTATTCTTGCCCTACTCTGGTTACTCAAACCTAAGCAAGCCGGTTTTAAACTCGGCTTCTGCTACGGTTTAGGCTGGTTTGGTTACGGTATTCACTGGGTACACGTAAGCATGGCCGAATTTGGCGGCTTACCGCTATGGGTCAGTATCAGTTTAATGGCCTTGCTCAGCGGCTACCTCTCCCTATATCCAGCCCTAGCTTGTTGGCTAGCCAACAAATGGCAAGCTAAAAGGGGCTTTCGCTTTTATCTACTTTGGTTTCCCGCCTGTTGGTTATTCAGTGAATGGTTACGCAGTTGGGTACTGACTGGCTTCCCATGGTTACAACCCGGTTATAGTCAAATTAACTCGCCACTGGCGAGCATCGCCCCACTACTTGGCGTTTATGGCGTCACTTGGTTGGTGCTACTGGTTGCCGGAGCTGGGCTATTAGTGTTTCGTAGCCAAGCCTCCAAAATACGCGGACTGGCAGGCTTATTGCTGCTTTCCCCCTTTATTTTGGGCAGCCTGTTCAGCCAGCATAGTTGGACCGTCACCCAAGCCCCTGTTAATGTAGCGCTGGTACAAGGCAATGTGCCGCTCGACATAAAATGGCTACCGCAAAATCGTGCCGCCAGTCTCAAACTCTACCAACAACAAACGCTAGCCCTTGATGACGCCGACATCGTCGTTTGGCCAGAATCCGCCATTGCCGCCTTGGAGTATGAAGTCATCGACTTTCTGCATCAAATGGACACGCAACTGTTGAGAAAGCAACAAGCCCTAGTCGCTGGCGTAATCGCCCATAACCTGCAAACCAACCAATACTACAATGCGCTAGTGGCGCTAGGTCAGCAGTCGTCAGAAGCGGGAGCCAGCGCCAGCTATTACTATGAAAACCCTAACCGCTATTACAAAAACCATCTGTTACCAATAGGTGAGTTTGTTCCCTTTGAAGACCTGTTACGCCCCTTGGCACCCTATTTTAACTTGCCTATGTCTTCTTTCGCCCGAGGCAGCGCGCAACAAAACAATTTACAGCTAAAGGGACACCACTGGCTGGCCGCCATATGCTACGAAATTGCCTTTGGCGAATTATTACGCCCACAAGTGACAGAAGACACCGACACCATTGTTACGGTAAGTAACGATGCTTGGTTTGGCACCTCTATTGGTCCTCAGCAGCATCTAGAGATTGCGCAAATGCGCGCCCTTGAATTTGGCCGCCCTGTGGTGCGCGCCACCAATACCGGGGTAACCGCCTTCATTGACCGCTTTGGCCAAATAGAGCAACGTGCGCCAGAGTACCAAAAGCTTACACTGAGCGCAGCCATTACCCCAGCCATCGGATTTACCCCTTACCAACGCTTAGGTTTGTGGCCTATAGCCATCATTATTCTCATCGGCTTTGGCTGCGCGTTGTGGGCTAGATTTAGCCGAACTACTCGAAACTATCGCTAATTGGGTGACGATAAAAGCGTTTACTTTTACATTCTGAGCAGGGCTCGATGATCGTTGGATGCCAGAGTGCGGTTTTATTACCGCATTCGGCGCATTCAAGGGTGCCTAAACCTATCAGTTCGCCACTTTGATAGACCCCCTGATGCTGTAGGTCGCCAATCAGTTCGTGCCATTCCAGCTGGCTCTGGTCACTTAATTTGGCCAGCCAATACCAAATACTCTCTTTTAACGCCATCATTGAGGGGCTTTCTTCGTAGGCCCGCTGATAATCATTGCGCCAATCACTCAAGTCGCGGCGCACATAATTAGCAATCAACTGCCATTCATCTTTACTTAAGTCGCTGGCTGCTTGCAGGTACTCCTTGGTGGTATCGATCATTTTAGACAGTTCTTCTTGGCTCACTTCGCCACTTTCTTGGAGCCGCTTCTCTAAATCTTCAACAAACTCTTGATAGGCTTTTAATCGCTTCGGCATACATCCTCCACCGCTATATTGGTATTACCCTATTAAGCATAGTCGTTTTGTTTTCAGGCAAATGTGCGCTAGCTATTGTTGTCAGCAGGCGGACTCGGTATCCTATGCGGATCGAGTATGGTAGTCGTATGCTACTAAGTCCAAATTTGGTTCATTCTGGAAGATTCCATCAATGCAAGAGCAATACAATCCGCGTGATATTGAAACCAAAGTGCAACAGCACTGGGAACAAGCGCAAACCTTTAAAGTCGTTGAGCAGCCGGGTAAAGAAAAATTTTACTGCCTATCTATGTTCCCCTACCCAAGCGGACGTTTACACATGGGCCACGTGCGCAATTACACCATTGGTGATGTGGTATCGCGCTATCAACGCATGTTGGGTAAGAATGTAATGCAACCAATGGGCTGGGACGCTTTCGGCCTGCCTGCAGAAAATGCCGCTATCAACAACAAAACAGCCCCGGCAAAATGGACTTACGAAAATATTGAATACATGAAAACTCAGCTAAAACAGCTGGGTTTTGGCTACGACTGGGACCGCGAGCTAGCCACGTGTAAGCCTGATTACTACCGTTGGGAACAATGGTTCTTTACCAAGCTGTATGAAAAAGGTTTGGTCTACAAAAAAATGTCCACGGTTAACTGGGATCCAGTAGACCAAACCGTATTAGCTAACGAACAGGTAATCGATGGCCGCGGCTGGCGCTCTGGCGCGCTAGTTGAGCAAAAAGACATCCCACAGTGGTTTATTAAAATCACCGATTACGCGCAAGAGCTACTTGATGACTTAGACCAATTAGACGATTGGCCAGAGCAAGTAAAAACCATGCAGCGCAACTGGATTGGTCGCTCTGAAGGCGTAGAAATGCAATTTGGTTTAGAGAATAGTGATCAGCAATTCTCTATCTACACCACCCGTCCTGACACCGTTATGGGTGTCACTTACGTGGGTGTAGCGGCACAACATCCATTGGCTTTAGAAGCGGCAAAAACTAACCCAGAGTTGGCAGCCTTCATCGAAGAATGCAAAAACAACAAAGTCGCCGAAGCCGACATGGCGACCATGGAGAAAAAGGGCATGGCCACCGGCCTTAATGCCGTTCACCCTCTTACTGGTAAACTGGTTCCGATTTGGGTCGCCAACTTCGTATTGATGGGTTATGGCTCGGGCGCGGTTATGGCAGTTCCTGCCCATGACCAACGAGACTACGAGTTTGCTAAAGCCTATGGCTTAGACATTATTGGTGTTATCAAACCCAGTGAAGGTGAGTTAGACCTGTCTGAGCAAGCCTACGTAGAAAAAGGCGTATTGTTTAACTCTGGCGAGTTTGACGGCCTTGAGTTTCAAGCCGCCTTTGACGCAGTTGCCGATAAACTCGTCGCCCTGGGCAAAGGTAATAAGCAAGTTAACTTCCGCCTACGAGATTGGGGAGTCAGCCGCCAACGTTATTGGGGCGCGCCAATCCCCATGCTAAATCTAGAAAACGGTGAAGTGGTTCCGGTACCAGAAGACCAATTACCGGTGATTCTTCCTGAAGACGTGGTTATGAATGGCGTAACCTCACCGATTAAAGCCGATCCAGAATGGGCAAAAACCGAATATCAAGGCCAAACCGCCTTCCATGAGACAGATACTTTCGATACCTTCATGGAATCTAGCTGGTACTACGCTCGTTACTGTAGCGCGAATAACGACCAAATGATGCTGGATCCAGAGCAAGCCAACTACTGGCTGCCTGTAGATCAATATATTGGTGGTATTGAACACGCCATCTTGCACTTGTTGTACGCCCGCTTCTTCCACAAGCTGCTACGAGATACAGGCTTGGTTGAGTCCGACGAACCATTCAAGCGTTTGTTGACCCAAGGCATGGTATTAGCTGACGCCTTCTACTATGAAGATGAGAAAGGCGGCAAGGTATGGGTTTCACCAGTTGATGCTATCACCGAAAAAGATGACAAAGGCCGAATTACCAGTGCCAAAACCGCCACTGGCCAAGAGTTGGTTTATGCAGGCATGAGCAAAATGTCAAAGTCGAAAAACAACGGCATTGACCCGCAAGTGATGGTAGATAAATACGGTGCCGATACGGTGCGTTTATTCATGATGTTTGCAGCCCCTGCCGAACAAACTCTTGAATGGCAAGACAGTGCGGTTGAAGGTTCGTTGCGCTTCTTACGTCGTGTATGGAAGTTCAGCTTCGACCACATCAACGCTGGTGAAGCCGCCGAGCTTGACCCAGCAGCGCTGGATACAACAGCTAAAGACTTGCGCCGTGACGTGCACAAAACCATCGCAAAAGTGAGCGATGATATTGGTCGCCGCCAAACCTTTAATACGGCGATTGCAGCTATCATGGAATTGATGAACAAGCTCAGCAAAGCCGACCAGCAAGATGCCAATATACGCGCGGTAACCCGCGAAGCAATTAACGCCATCGTGCTGATGCTGTCACCCATCACTCCACATATTTGTGCCGAGTTATGGCAACAACTGGGCCATCAAGATGATATTAATACTGTGGCTTGGCCAGAAGCTGATGAAAAAGCCATGGTAGAAGACAGCAAACTGATTGTGGTGCAAGTAAATGGTAAGCTAAGAGCCAAACTCACCGTGGCCGCCGACGCTCAGCAAGACAGCGTGCAAGCCTTAGCCATGGAAGACCCTAACGTCAGCAAATTTGTTGACGGGAAAACCATTAGAAAAGTCATTTACGTGGCGGGCAAGCTGCTCAATATTGTCGCGAACTAACCCATACGGCGGGGTTATCCCCGCCGTTTTTAATACGAGATAGCATGATTTCAACACTCTACCGTTATGGCTTGGTATTACTTAGCCTGCTATTACTTAGCGCTTGTGGTTTCGCCCCTCGCGGAAGTTATCTACTGGACGAAAAACTGCAGCAAATCTATATCTCCTCTAGTGACGAATTCAGCCCCTTAGTTCGCGAGTTA